>CBQWHN010000030.1:0-10391 GCA_967728685.1 uncultured Nitrososphaera sp. | reverse complement strand
AGAATTCGAAATAAAACACTGAATTCTGCGACGCGATTTCCACTCATTTTGACTTTAGAGTGCAGGATAGTAACTTTGCAGTACCCATGACGGCGCATCTCCCTGACAATCGCGCCGTTTACTGGATCGCATGATTTCGTATTATTTGCTCATCATAAGTCAGAGATGGAAGATGTAACATTTTTCCGGTAGTTAACACCACACTTTCTAAATGTAAGCACACGAATCCAGGCATTTGTGGCGAGGGCGGTATCTCTGGATTATTCCCACGAACAGTGTTATCTAATGAGCGAATTGGAATCACTTGGGCTGTCCACCATCCGGTTAAACGAATTTAATGACAACATTGAGCTTCGTGGCTTGATCACAAGGTTAAAGGAAAAGTTCTTGAATGAATATCATTCCTCTCGTGTTGCCAATGGCACTGCCCTTTAAACTATATTATGGAAAACACGAATTGAGTAGTAAGTCAACTAGAATTTGCCGAAAGTTGTATAGCTAGGTACGACAAGCATGAAAACAGCTTCATGCAACACTTGCATCAATGCAGGAATTGCGGCTGCCTGTATAGCCGCGAAATCAAGCATGATCACTTGTTCCATGAGGGTATTTGTGAAAAATGTTCTGACTTTAACTTGAAAAGTAACGCTGAGAGTGCTTATCAGGCTTAGCCTGCCTTTGCATTTTATGGTTCTTTCCAAAGCCAAATTGGCGTCAAAATCTTGTTCCTTTCTTGCATCACAGCTGTGCCCCAGCAACCGAGACAAGTCTAATCTAATGAGGGAATTCGCTAGCAGGTTGAGTAGTATCAAGCTGTCTTGTGTATCTACCAATTATCTGGTATTTCTTGACTAGGCGGCTCTGTTGAAGATCTAGAAACTCTTTGTAGTATGCCAGCGCTTTTGGAATGGTGGTTGAGCGGCTCTTAGGGCCCATATAGACTTCCCTTTTTTCTCGAGTTTCAGGATCGTAATACCCAAAATACACGTATTCATGGCCCTTGACCCGCTTGACCGTCATTGGCAAACTTGCAACACGCTCTGCACTGTTGCAGATTGCTCTTCTTAAAAGTAATTGTCTGTTTAAGTCCGACAGTTATACCATATCCTGATCTAACCGGTGTCCAAATCTTGTAACGGTCACTTGAAATGAATGTTTTGCCAATTGGCTGTGACCATTTTCAACGATTGCCGGTCAATTAATCCGGCACCTTCTTAATCTATAGCAGATGACAACAATCGTAGGCATCAAGACTAATGAAGGAGTCGTGCTGGGATCTGACAAAAGGGCAAGCAAGGGCTTTTTCATTGGCTCGAAAATAACCCAAAAGATTACAAAGATAGACGACACACTAGCAGTAGCAATAGCGGGGCAGCTATCAGACGCTGAATATTTGATCAAGGTGTCCAAAGCAGAGCGCAAGCTGATCGAGCTGAGGAGGGGATTCCCGCTCACTGCCAAGGAATCCGCCAGGCTGATCGCCAATCTTGCATATTCAGGTATGAAGAACTACCAGCCGTATTTTGTTGAATTGCTGGTTGCTGGAGTCGATCAGGATGGGGGGCACATCTATGCGGCAGACATGAGTGGCGCTATAACAAGCGAAGACTTTGCATCTTCCGGCTCTGGCTCACCCATAGCGTATGGAGTCCTCGAAAGCACATACCACAAAGAGATCACGAACGAGGAGGCAAAGCAGATCGCCACAAAGGCAGTATCTGCAGCGATGGAGCGCGATCCGGGCTCTGGCAATGGGATTGATGTATTGGTGATCCCGAATCTGGTAATGGAGGTTGCAAGGTAAATGGCTGAGGCAGGAAACTACGGAACGCGGTACCCATATTTTTATGGGCCAGAAGGCCGGTTGGTATTGGTCGACAGTGCGCTTGAAGCAGTAAAAAGAGGATCAACGACCATAGGCATCAAGACTCCGGCGTTTGCGATGCTGGCAAGCCACATTAAGCCAGTTAGGCCGCTGATAGACCCGGCTGAAAAGATATTCACAATAGACGGTCATGTGGGCGCAACCGGTTCTGGGTACATCGGTGACATACTGCAACTCATCGAAGAGCTGAGGCTTGAGGCGCAAAAACACAGGCTCAACTTTGAAAGCCCGATCGATGTCGGATCGCTTGCAAAGCACTTGGGATCATTCCTGCACAACTACACGATATACGCGGTCAGGCCGCAGGCGGCTTCCGTGATTGTAGCTGGCATCGACCAGACTGGATTGCAGCTCTATCAAGTGGATCCAAGCGGCACGTTCATGCGCGGCTCTGGCTTTGCAATCGGCCAGTCGTCTGACATTGCGCTAGACGTAGTGCAGCGGGAGTACAGCGGCGACATGAGCATCGAGCAGGCAGTGGCGCTAAGCAACAATGCAATAGAAAAGGCACTTGGCGAACGGCCTGTAGTCGAAATAGGCGTGGTCAACGCTCAGGATGGGCAGTTCCAGAAGCTGCACTAGCTATTTTTTCACAGCTAGCGGCTTTATTTCCGGGCTCTTCCACTTGTTGGCCCAACGGGCCAATTCCTTTATTATCACCTCAAGCTCTTTTGCCTGAGGAGTCATGCTGTATTCTACCCTTGGGGGCACCTCTGGGTAGATCTTTTTTGTGACAAGGCCTTCGCGCTCTAGTTCTAACAAACGCTCTGACAATACGGTACTGCTGATGCCCGCAAGCGATCTCTTGAGCTCGTTAAACCTGATGACTTCTTTTGTGCTGAGGTTCTTCAAGATGTGCAGCGACCACCTTCTTCCAAGCACTTCCCATACGCCCACTATTGCACAAGTGGCGCCCTTACCGTCCATCGGTTCTTCTGGCATACCTAGTAGTAATTACTGACTTACTAATAAAATTATTGTTATGAACTTAAAGTTGCCCGCATGGAGATACTGGTAGCTAGCAATCGCAGGACTCGTCGCTATCGCAGTTCTTCTTTGCTTGGCCGCTGTCGACGTCAGCAAAGCCATGACAAGGTTTAACCACCCGCGAACTTTCGAAGCCAAGTCCCATGTATTCGATGCAACAGGTACTACCACAACATCAACGAGGACCTTTGTTATCACCGCAATGACTAGCGCCTCAGAACCAAAACGTTTTAATTGGTTTTACAAAAGTCGGATTACGTGCGCCCGGGTAGTATAGAGATACCTGGTTGCTTCTGTTAAACCAGAATCGTACAGTCCGGTCCAGTATGGGGGACTGTCACTCCTCCGACCCGGGTTCGAATCCCGGCCCGGGCGCTTTACATTTTTCAACTAACTTTTCTTAAGCTTCTTTTCAATCTTATTCATCTATGACGCTTGGTTAGGAAGAACCAGCGAATGATAATGAAGCATACAGTACAAACGAATTAAATTGATGGAATATCGGAAGCGTGAACACGCGTCAGAAGAGGGTGGTGAGCTTCTCACGCATCCCGTCGTTTGCAACTACAATATATGAGAGCCTCGTCTTGACATCAAGATCTGATTCGAGGTCCGAGCCGTCTGCCGAATACACCTTGGCGCCAGCTTCCTTTGTAATCAAGTAACCGGCAGCAATGTCAGTTGGCCGGATCTTGTTCCGCAAATCAATATAGACATCCAAGAACCCCCGTGCAAGGAAGCACATTTCAAGCGCGTTTGCCCCAAACTGCCTGGTATGATCAGCCTCTGCAATGATCGGCGCAAGGCGCTCGATAACTGGAGGTTTTACTCCTGATACGTTTATCCCTATTGTAGGATCTGGAGGACTCTCCTTCTTGGCTGATATCCTCCTGCCGTTGAGGAAAGCGCCCTTGCCGCTTGAAGCGTAATAGAGGTCTCCTCTTGCAAGGTCGATGATTGCTGCGTCAGTGACGGCGCTCAATCGAAAGTCAGTGGCGTAAGCGATAGAGCAGCAGTAGAACGGTATGCCGCGTACTGCATTTGTCGTGCCGTCAATAGCGTCCATGATAATGTAGCCGCGCCTGCCCTCGATCCTACCGCACTCTTCGCCAATTATAGTGGCGTCAATGCCCTGCCTTCTGACGATGTCGATTACCGTCTTTTCGGCTATTAAGTCGATCCTGCGCGACACGTCGCCTCCTGCGCCCCTGCCCATCTGCCTGCTTGCCCGGGCGGTCCCGGCTAGGCCCTGGGTCTTGGCATGGACCTGCCTGCACGCCTGCTTTAGAATATCTACTATCATTCTACGCAAGCACAATTCAGGGTGGACTCAATAAAAGATTATGTCCTCGCAGAGGCTTAATCCAGAACAATCTAACTTCTGATATTTAGTTTTGGTGACTTGGTCCTACTGTCTAAAGTTATATCAGAGAAACACGATTATTTCTTGTTGGAGTCTGTAGCGACCCACTCGCACAACTATGATGCTGGCCTGATGGAGCGGTTGCTCTTCCGAGTGGCAAGAAAGTGGGTTGCTGGCTACAGCGCTGACGAGGCATTGGTCGCTGCGCTTGATTCCAACAGTCGCGGCATGTCTGCCATTTTGAACTTTCTTGGCGAGGACACCACCGATGTAAAAATGGTGGATCAGACAGTAAGAGAGTACCTGTCATTAATGGATCAAATGAACAAAAGAAAAGTAAGCGGGTGTGTCTCGGTCAAGCCCACACAGCTCGGCCTTGCAATCGACTTCGACATGTGCCTGAAAAATTTTGAAAAGCTTGCCGCCAGAGCCAGGAAGCTTGACCAATTCATGTGGATCGACATTGAGGGCATCAAATTCACCGAAGACACGATAGCGATCTATCTGCAGCTTCACGAGCGGAACGACATGACGGGCGTCGCCATACAGTCGTACTTGCGCCGGAGCGCCAGCGACCTTTTGCACATTATCGAGCACGGCGGTAAAGTGAGGCTGGTCAAGGGAGCGTACCACGAGCCTCATGAGCACGCGTTTTCTACAAAGGAAGAAGTTGACGTCAATTACTCTACGTTGATGAAGATGCTCTTTGAGGCCGACAGCTATTTCGCTATTGCTACGCATGATTCGAAGATGATCGAAGAAGCTATCAGGCTGAGCAAGAATTCAAGGTTCGAGTTCCAGATGCTGATGGGAATCCGCGATGAGCTGAAAAAAGACCTTGTCGCAAATAAATTTGCAGTAGCCGAATACATCCCTTACGGCAGCCAGTGGCTCCCCTACTCCGTGCGCAGGATAAGGGAACGCAAGCGCAATCTGCTCCTCCTGGCAAGGTCTCTCATTCAGCAGTAGACAGGTTTTCAGTGATATAGGCTTATAATGCATCATTATGGAATAATAGGAATTGCCGAATGACTCCAGTACTCCTGCTAATATAGATGACCAGATTGCTTATCATAAGGAAATGGAACATGCAGCCATCAGAGCTGGAGATTTTACAAAAGCAGAGCACCATAGAAAAATGCAGGAAATTTGCCAGGGCCTAAAAGAAAAACAGCAATCACACAAAACTCCAGAGCAACTATCAGATGAGGACTACAAAGTAGGACCCACAAGTGCCGATAAAGAGAGAATGCCAGAGTAGATTAGAGAGAAGGATGTAACATGCGAACTCGCTATGATGTCCTTCTTTTGGAAAGAGAGATTCATACTTCTCTGATATTCTCCAGAAAACCAATCAGAAGCTCATTAAATTGGGTTGGGTTTTCCAAATTGCTCATATGTGCTGCACCGTCGATGAAATGAAGTTTGGAATTACTAATCTCCTCATGCATACTCCTGGCGGCAGCCGGTGGTGTAACTGCATCATGTTCGCCTACCAATAAGAGTGTGGGAACATTAATCTTAGAAAGAGAAGCTGTAGTGTCGGTTCTTCCGGCCATAGCAAGCAATGCTCCACAAATACCAAGCGGAGAATTTGATAGTATTGTTCTTCTTATTCCATCAATAATATCAGGTTTGGTGTTGAAAGTTCCAGTGGAAAACACTGCCTTCAAGAATCCTTCTGCATACCGCTCAACTCCTTCCGCTTTTATTTGTTTGATGGCATTTGCGCGCCTTACTTTGGCTTCATTTGAATCGGCTATAGACATTGTGTCGCACAAGATTAATGCGGTGAAACGATCCGGGTTTCGTTCAATGGCTCTCAAAGCGATGTATCCGCCCATTGAAAAACCACATACAATAGCTTTGTCTATTTTCAGGTGATCAAGTAGTGCTACCAAATCATCAACAAATAGCTCAATAGTATATTGTCCATCCCCGACATCGCTCCGGCCGTGCCCGCGGAGATCGTATGCAATAATGCGGAGAGTATTCTCGCCTTCTTGTAACGTCTTTATCTGTTCCTTCCACATCTGTGAACTAAAGGGAAATCCGTGTACAAGCACAAGGGGTATCGATGCTGCTCTCCCCACGTCAATATAGTAGAGATTAATTCCGTTGATAGATTCTAGCATATTATTTCACCGACAAGTCCATTAACGAACGAGTCCAATTAATTCTTTGATGCCTATTAATAACAAATTCCCTCAATACAACTATGGAAGTCGTTTACCTTCAGAATAATTTCTTATTTAACAACCAAGGTCTCAATAATCTCGTAATAGAAGGCATTATTACATAAGTCATGAGACCAACCATTATGATTACACCTAGCAAAGTGCTTAATAGGATTGGAAGAGTTGCCGTAATCTGTCTTACCTGTGGAATCAATGTGATTATTAGGACAAAAACGATGCCGGTTGTGACCATGGCCATTTTGTAACGCGGAGGTACAGAACCCCGCTCTCGAGCTGAAGCTGGAGTAAACCAGAACTCTAGACCTGTCTGTATTTCTGTTTTTGGATCGCCCTCAGTTACATCCTTACTTTTCTTAATCCACTCTTTTCTTATCTCCGAGTTTTGCCATTTTTTTAGGTTTTCATACGTATTGAAGCGGAAAATTATCACATATTCTGGATTCGAAGACACGTCGGACGGGCGGATTATGTTTACTCCCATGTGGCCTTCAAATTTCATCGCCTCATGGATGATGCCATCCATCCATTCCTCGAATTCTTTGATCTTTCCTTTCTTCGCCTTTCTGGTAACGATAACTGTAACTGGACCATTATCATTACTTGCACCATGTTCACTATCGTCTTGATGTAGATTCATTTGGTGTCCTTCTAGTTGTATTATAGCGTTACCTTGTCTTTAGTGTTGTCAATCTGAAGTTGCTCTAATTGATATGGCCCATCTTGGCATTCTTATAGTCTTCAATATCCTGAATGATCTCTTCTGGTTTATCATCACGGATGGTCCATAGCGTACTACTGGCTCATTCAATGGGATGCCTGCAATCAGCAGAATATCCGGTGATCCTCATACAGTGAACGAAATTCCCTGATCTACAAATCAATCTTTTTCAATACTGACTAACCGACTTCTACTCAGCAATAGTTTGGCTTTGCTCGTGCATGAACTGTGTAAGGTAGTGGGGTCCGCCAGTTCCCCTGCCAGTGGTGCCCGAGTCCTTCCATCCGCCAAATGGCTGGCATCCGACCATCGCGCCAGTAGTCGCACTCGCCTGCCTGTTCACATAGACAACGCCAGCTTCGATGCACTCAAGAAACTCTGTGATCTCTTCCTGCTTTCCACTGAATATCCCGGCAGTCAGGCCATAGTCGGCTTCATTTGCGAGCTTTATTGCATCATTAAATTTGTCGTATTCAGCCACGCACAAAATGGGCACGAATAGTTCCTCCTTGAATAGCCGGTGCTTCTTGGGCAGACCTGTAACAATGGTGGGCTGGACATAGAAGCCATGCTTTAGCTCGTTGTCTTTTCTGGCAGAGCCGCCAACCAGAACCTTGCCATCCCTATCTGCTATCCTGATGTACTGTTGGTATTTTTTGTAAGCATCTTCGTTGGCAAGCGGGCCGACAAAGGTGTTGGGGTCAAGCGGGTTTCCGACCGGTAAGTTCTTTGTCTTTTCGACAAGCTTCCTAAGAAATTCGTCTTTTACTTTCTTGTGCACATAGACGCGCGAGCACGCGCTGCACTTTTGCCCCGAATAGCCAAATGCAGCCTTGAGAACGCCGTCGACCGCCTTGCCGATGTCCGCGGTCTCTGTCACTACCGCCGGGTTCTTGCCGCCAAGCTCGGCTATCATCGGCCTGGGCCTTGTCTTGCTGAACTCTTGAGCCATGCCATAGCCCACTTCACGGGAGCCGGTGAACACGATTCCTGAAACATCCTTGTTGCCTACGAGCTCGCCACCCATCTTGCCGCCAGGACCGATCACCAGATTAAAGACCCCGTCGGGCAACCCTGCCTGCTTGAATATCTCAGCTAACTTGCATGCAATTATTGGTGTGTTGCTTGACGGCTTGACTACCACGGTGTTGCCGGTAATGATCGCACCTGTGCTCATGCCGACTAGGATGGCGGCAGGAAAGTTAAATGGTGCAATGACTCCCCACACGCCGTAGGGCTTTATGACGCTCCTACTCTTTTCATTTGGCTGCGCGCTTTTCATCACTGTTTCAAAGCCTTTGTTCTTCTCCATTTCCTCGGCATAATAGCGCAAAAAGTCAATAGCTTCGTCGACATCTGCAATGGCTTCATAGCGGTTCTTGCCATTTTCATATGAGATCCACGCTGCGAGCTCGAACTTGCACTGACTCATAATGTCTGCCGCTGATCGGCATATCCTCACACGCTCCTGATAGCCAGTCCGGCCCCAAGTCTCAAACGCCTTTTTGGCCACTGCCACGGCCTGCTTGACGTGGCTGGCGCTTCCGACCGGAAGATGACCAAGCACTATCCTGGTATCTATTGGAGAGGTATGGGCTGTGGTAGTTGGTGTCCTGAACTCCCTGCCACCTATTATCATAGAATATTTCCTACCAAACTCTGACCTCACCTGTTCTAGCGCCCGCTCGTACCTGTCATGGAATTGCCCTTCCGCCTTCTCGTTCATGAACCGGCGCACAGTGTGCTCATTTTCAAACATCTACTACTGATATGGTGACAGAACCTTAAAAATCATGAGTGACAGAAAGGAATACTAATTACTTTTGTCTGTAACTGCATAATGAGTGCTATAAGCAGCAAATCGCGGCTGGTGCTCTTTCTGTTGGTGGTCATTGCGCTGGTCTTTTTCATAACCAGCTTTGTGGCCGCGGCGTTCACAAACAGTGTCACGGGCAACAGCCAGCAGACTAGCTCGCAGGCCAGCTGCACGATAGTGCGGACCGGCGAAGAAAGAGTGTTTAGCGATTGCAGCTCTTCCTAGTACCCTGATCGATTCCACGCTATCGCTGCTGCCAGGCCAGCTGCGGGCAGAACTGCCGGAAGGCATGATGATTGTTATTGCTAGCGCAAGGAAAGCTAGTGCAAACCCTTTCACTTGTAAGGATTATCAGGTGCAGTTATGAGCGACCCGAAAACTCTTCTAGGTCACAGAGCAATCGCGGCAGATGATCTTGCTTTTAATAAGCCCTTTTTTCTGCGAACAGTTGCTGCACACCTTCTTGTTGCATATGCTGCACACGCCGCTATGGCCGGTACACGCAGGCGATTTGCATATTTCACACCTGACATAATGAGCGGCACAAAATGTAGAGCCGCAAATGTAGCATATTGCGCGGTGCTCCCTGCACGCCGGTTCTAAACACAACTTGCAGTATGCAAGGTGGGTGCTGCAGAGCAAGTTGCCGCAGCTACATGCAGATCCTTCCGCAAGTTCCACGGAGCATGAAGAGCATCTTCCCCACGTCCCCTGCCCGGTGTAGGCGCTCCACATCACGTCGCCATAATGCTCCTTCGAGTTGTTAACCAGGATCCTTGCTCGGTATACTGTCTCAACGAGCCAGCCGGTGACGCCAAAACTTGTCTTGCTCCTGACATGGCCAAGCGCCTGATGGAACCTGTCTTTTTCCTCCTGCTCGATCTTTTTCAGCTCGTCTTCAAGCGCCTTTCTGTTGGTTTGCAGCTGCTCTATCTTTCTTCTCGTTGACAGTATTTTTTGCTTCTTTGTATCGATCCTGTTTTCTGTCGATATCAGGCGCGCCTTGAGGCTCTTTTTCTTCTTGCTTTCTTTCTTCAGCCCCTTGTACAGCTTTTCATACTCTTTTACTGTGTCGATGTCTGTGTTGACTGACTGCTGCAGTTTTGCAACATTTGCATCAATGTCGGCAATCTTTGCACGCGGCTTTTCTGACTTTGCTGCAATGTTCTCCTTCCTTCTTTCTTCAATTAGAATGTCAAACTTGTCCGTGAGCTCTTTTTCCATTCCGTTCACTGCATTTTGGATCTCACCCCTCCACATCTCGGCTGCTTTGCGCGTTTCTGCAGGGACTGTGCGATGGGAAGTTATGGTATGTTCTGGCAGTTCGACAAGACCATCACCAAGTGTAGCAAGTTCAGTTATTTTGTCAAGCGATTGCTTTACGTAATCCTTGTCAAAAACTGAAGCGTTTAGCTCAAAAACAG
>CBQWHN010000029.1:0-10392 GCA_967728685.1 uncultured Nitrososphaera sp. | reverse complement strand
ACACTGTGCGTTATTGTGCAGCAGGACAGGCTAGCAGGTGGGCTCGATGCAAAGGCACTCTACATCGACACAGAAAACACTTTCCGGCCGGAAAGAATAGTGTCAATCTCAGACACGCGGGGTTTTGATCCGCACAAGTCGCTTGAAAACGTAATTGTAGCAAAGGCGTACAACAGCGCCCATCAAGAGCTCATCATTCAAGAAGCCGGCTCTGTGATAGAAGATAACCACGTCAAGCTGGTAGTAGTTGACTCGGCAGTCGCACACTATCGAGCCGAATTCCTTGGCCGCGCAACGCTTTCAGAGCGGCAGCAGCGCCTGAACAAATTCATGCACATTTTGGTTAGAATAGCAGAAACATACGACGTGGCGGTGGTGGTCACAAACCAAATACAGGCATCACCTGATGCTTACTTTGGTGACGCAGCCCGACCTACAGGCGGCAACGTAGTCGCGCACACCAGCACGTATAGGATATATCTGAAGCGCTCAGGCAAGAACAGGATAGCAAGGATGGTCGATAGCCCCTATCATGCAGAGCGGGAAATCCTGTTTACACTGTCAGCGCGCGGCATTTCAGATGTCACTGAAAGCAGATAATATTAAATTAAGGCTGATGGCACTCGCATGCTATGCCACGATCGCATGGTACCAGAAGGAAGGCTCGTTCTATCCTAACCAAGGACAATGTCGTCAGGGGGATATCATATCTGCTTCACGATTACAAGATTGGGGAGAAGGTTGTTGTGGACATCGATCCGAGGGAGCACGACACTACACCCCACAGAAGGTTTCACGGCAGGATAGGAGAGGTGGAAGGGGTGGGAAGGCGCACCCTTAGGGTCGCTGTGATGTTTGGCGACAAGAAAAAGATACTTCAGACCCGGTTCAACCACATCAAGCCTCTTGCAGGTACACCTGAAATGTCGGCAGCGGGTGCCAAAAGCAAATGACGGAAATTATCAAGAAGGAAATAGTCACGCTTCCCCACGTAAAGGAGATCTTAGAGTCTACCAAGCCCGATGACATGGATCAGATCCAAAGATGGACTGCAGACTATGTCGCCAAGTTCTCAAAGGTCGATTCGAAAAAGGCCCAGAAAATGGTGCGCCAACTGGTGGACCAGTGCGACCTGACCGAGGAAGAGGCAGTCGAAGTGGTTAACATCATGCCTGTGTCGCTTGAAGAGCTGAGAGCTTTTACCTTCGGGTGGAAGAAACTCATTTTAACAGAGACGTTGGAAAAGATGTTGAATATCCTAAAGGAAGGCACCCAAAGTTAAATACTCACTTTCGTATTATAGGGATTGAACATTGTCAGGACAGCCACCATCAACGCAAGATACTGCAGCGGGGCATTACAGCCATGGCGAGCACGGTCAACCAAGGAAATACGAGGAGTACGCCTATGTACTTGACTTTACGCCAAGGGGCAAGTCGATAACGGTAAGGGGCAGAGAAGGCGTAATCATCCAGGCCATAGGCGAGGAGCGGTTGACTCTCTTGGAGCTGCTGGGCGTCCAGAATGCAAATGTGGAGATTGGCGAGCGCCTGTACATTGGCCGTGAAGGCCGCGATAAGGTCGCAAGCGTGCTTGGCCGGCTCGAGTACAACGATATTTCACAGGCTGCCAAGAACGAACTTCCAACCATTGTAGAAAAGATTGTGGTTGCCAACGAAAAGCGTTTTGTGGAATACATGAACATGTCGCAGCCAATAACCCCGCGTATACATGCACTAGAGCTCATTCCGGGCATTGGCAAGACTTACATGATGACGATAATCAAGGAAAGGGACAAGAAAAAATTCGAAAACTTTGCTGACCTGCAGAGCAGGGTGGGCCTGAGAGACCCTGCCAAGCTCGTGGCAAAAAGGATAATCGAAGAAATAATGGGGCAGGCCAGAATGAACCTTTTCGTGCGAAAGTAATTGCCAAGAAACATTACAAAAGTCCTTGGTCAACACATGCTTGTTGACCGGCTGGTCCTTCGAAAGATTCTCGACGCTGCCAGCATTGGCAAAAACGAGACGGTGCTTGAGGCAGGCACAGGGCAGGGAATACTTACAACAGAGCTGTGCAAGGTTGCAAAAAGCGTGGTTTCGTATGAAGTAGACAAAAAGCTGTTTGGACAGGCACAGGAGCGGATGCAGTTTCAGAATCTGAAGCTTGTAAACGCTGATTTGTTCAGGACAAGGAATCTGTGCTTTGACATTTTTGCTTCAAACCTTCCCTACTCCCGGAGCAGGGATGCCTTTGAATGGCTGGCTATGCAGAAATTTGACAGGGCTATTGTAATGGTGCAAGAGGAGTTTGCAGACAAGCTCGCAGCCCGGCCGGGCGACAAGAAATACAGGGCAATATCTGCGCTTACAGCATCTTGCTTTGCAATTGAAAAATTGTTCAAAGTTGGAAGGGAGTCGTTTGAACCTCAACCAAAAATAGCATCGGTGGTCATTAGAGTAATTGCTATCAATGCGGTTGCGAAGGAGACTATAAGGATGCTCAACCTCCTCTTCTCAAAAAGAAACAAAAAAGCTTCAACTGTTGCTTCCAAAGCTGGCGTAGAGGCCGACTTTGGCAGGAAACGAATAGACCAGCTCCTTCCCACCGACTTGATCGATATTGCCGAGTCGATGTCAAATGTACATTCCATCCGATGATACTTTTCTTCTGGCAGACTGTATCAGGGAGTACAACGGCAGGTGGGCACTTGAAATAGGGATCGGCACCGGGCTTCTACTCAATCTGCTTGAAAAGAGATTTACAAACGTGGCCGGCTCTGACATTGACCTGCGGGCGCTTGAACACTGCAGGGGCAGATCAGGCGCAATGCTTGTATGCTGCGACGCGGCGTCAGCTTTTGTCGGAAGGTTCGATCTGATAGTGAGCAACCCGCCTTATCTACCTGATGACAATCAGGTCAAGGATAAGACCGTGCATGGCGGCCCTACAGGAATAGAAACTACAATACATTTCATACAGTCAGCGCTGCCGCTCCTCGTCAGAGACGGCAAGATTCTGCTTGTAGTTTCATCACTTGCAGATTCTTCTGCGGTTGATCGGCTGGTCATGGAGAAAAAGATTAGCAAGAAAGTGATGAAAGAAAAAAGACTGTTCTACGAGACGCTCTCCGTTATCGAGCTGAGTACTTGATCACCTTTTCAGCAGCTTGCCAGCGCGCGACGCGATTTGGTCTGCCATCTGCGACAGAGTAGCGCTGCCCCCCAGATCATAAGTTACATGCTTGCCTTCGTTAATGACATCCTCTGTAGCCTTGAATATCGAATCAGAGATCTGTTTTTCTCCGAGGTATTCCACCATCCATGCGCCTGACAGCACTGTAGCGACTGGGTTGACCTTGTTCTGGCCGGCGTATTTCGGCGCGCTGCCGTGTGCAGGCTCGAACATTGCATAATTGTCGCCATAATTGCCAGAATACACGTTGCCGATAGAACCGACATGGCCGGAAGCGCATTCTGACACGATATCCATGAAAAGGTTGGTGCTGAGGAGCACGCTCTGGTTGAACCTTTCCGGGTTTTTTACCAGCTGCTGGGTCATGTTATCGATGTAGTATTCCTCCACTTGTATGTTCTTGAACTGCTTCTGCACGTTTTCTACAGCGCCCCAGAAAATGCCGTCTGTCTCTTTGAGTATGTTGCGCTTTGTTATCGCGTACACCTTGCCAAAGCCTCTTTTCTTGGCGAGTTCAAACCCTGCCTTGGCTACACGGTCACAGCCCTTCCTCGTGGTTTTGCGTATTGCGATGGCTGAGTCGTCGCTTATCTTGAACTCGATGCCCGCGTACAAACCTTCAGTGGCTTCGCGCACGCACACAAAATCCAGCTGCTTTTCTGCGTTCTTGTACGTCTTGATCGGCCTAATGTTTGCGTACAGTTCGAATTTCTGGCGGATGCTCACTGCGACGCTTCGCGGCGCGTTTGGCACCGGCACCGTGGTGGTTGGACCCTTAAAGCAGGCATCAGACTCTTCAAGTAGCTTCCAGACCTCCGGTGAGATATATGAACTGCCACCCTTCTTTTCCCACCATTCTGATCCCGCGTCGCATGGAACAAGTGCAACCTGAGAATTACAAGCTTTCAAAACCCTGAGCATTGCGTTGACTAGCTCGGGCCCCGTGCCATCGCCCTTGATTACTGCTGCACTTTTGCTGGCCAAATCATGGAGGCGGCTCTTTTTTCGCTATTTATTCTATTGCTTAGACGTGAGCTCGATTCGAGCCACCATCTTGTTGTCCTGCGGGAAGGCCGGCGTGTCGGAGGGTTTTGCAACCTTGGTGAATTTGCCTTCTTCTGAAAAGTACGAATATTCAATATTATAGTTGGTAAGGTTCAGCGTCTGTTCTACGTTTGTGCCAGTCGAGTTGTCCACGACGTCTATCGTATTGGTGTTGTTGTAGATTTTCATAAAGTCGCCCAGCGTGAACCTGATAGGCCTGATGTATTCGACATGTATGATGTTGCCCACTTCATCAGTGCGAATTGGCCGGACACATTCTTTGCCGTCCTTCGGCTGCTTGCCAACGTCGTCTGGCAACAACATGTGCTTGCCATCAACTATAACTTCAATTCTTGGATAAAGCTGGAAGGATCCGGTATCTCCGCCCTTGAGACATACCTGTGTCGGGTCAGGAGGTGGCGCTAGATTTGGTATTATGACAAGCGCGACAAGAGTAGCGGCACCCATCGCGATCGGAGGTATCAACATCTCCTTCTTGCCCAGCCTTTTTTTTGGCTTCTCCTCCTTTATCTTGCGCTTTGGCAAACTTGTTGTGGTAAGGGGATGTTTGGGCGTTAATATTGCTTTGTGCGCACATTGTTAAATAATGCCCGAGTCATCATAAATGTCGGCATTGCAAATAATCCAGCTATCAGACATACACATTGGCAGCCTCTTCGTCCAGAATGTTTTCGACGCCGTGGTCGACGAAGTTAACAAACTCAAACCAGACGCGATAATTGTCACCGGGGACCTGACAGACGAAGGGATACTCTTCCAGTTTGAAAAGGCAAGGAGCGAGCTCAAGCGTTTTGCCTGCCCAAACATCATTGTCGTTGCTGGCAACCACGACTACAGGCATACTGGATATTTACTGTTCAAGAAGTTCTTTCCATCAAAGCAGATCTATGAGTTTGACGACGCCATAATTCTCACTCTGGGCACCGCCCGGCCCGACAGGGACGAGGGCGAGGTCGGCTACAGACAGAACCTGTGGATGGAAAAGACGCTGACTAAGTTTCCAGAGAGCAAGCCAAAGATAGTGGCGATGCACCACCACTTGATAGGGATTCCTGACACAGGCACCGACAAGATCATTATCCTTGATGCAGGCGACACGCTGCGAACATGTCTGCACTCCGGAGTCGATTTAGTATTGTGCGGCCACAAGCATAGGCCATGGGCGTGGAACCTTGGGCGGTTGGAAATAGCGTACGCCGGCACAACGTCGTCTACAAGGTTCCGCGGTTTTTTTGAAAACTGCTACAACATCATTGAAGCAGAAAAGGGGAAAAAGCCGCGCGTGGACATCAAGATAGTGGGCAAGAAGCGCTTTCCGCTTGCAGAGCTTGTCGAGCGCTACAAGCCATTCCTTGAGCAGGCGTAGGTGCCCGCCTCCGATATTCCAAGCTTAAAAGAATTAATTAACGGGAAGCGTGTATTGTTAGGCGGCAGCAGTGAAGATTCAGAGTTAATTCTGAAGCTATGAAGAGAAGGCATTTGACTGAGCTGCCTGTATTATTTCCGTGTAAATGTATCTGCTAAGCAAATATGATTAGCAATATTGCCTATCTTGACCGTACGGCTAATTTCGTATCTAAGGCTTGCCTTATATCACAATATCTAGCTGAATTTTTGCAATAAGTGCATATTTTATACTATTTGTTGTCTAAACCTAAAATGCAAGTTAATATACTGGTGAGTATCCTAGCTAATTCATGGCTCAGATGCCAGCACTGATACCAAAGGAAGTCGAAATCCAGAGACTGAAAAAGATCTACATCATGGTCATCATGCTGGGTTCAATTGCAGCCTCAGTAGAAGTCGACAACTTTGTCGACGGCTCACTGCACCAGACAGCAATCAGAGACTCCGCATTTACGCCGGCTCACTGGTGGCTATACAGCCACTTTGTAGCTCTCCCATTGGGTTGGGGCTTTGTCGCAATGTACGACAGAAGGGTACCAATCCTAAGGGGTCCGGGCAACTCGATGAACACCGGTCTGAAGATAACCATCATTGGCTACTTAGCCACGATGTTTACAATCGGTGTCAACGAGATGTGGCACTTCTGGTTCGTCGAAGAAATCTTCGCAGTTCCTAACCACTGGATGTTTAACATGGGTGTCGTCGTGGCATTCATGGGCGCTCTGGCCTACGTAGTCAGAGTTTACGCCAGACTGGTAGAGCTGGGTGCAGAAACACCTGCAAAGAACCCATATGTGGCCGAAATGTACAAGCTAGCACTTGAAGGCAAGCTGTACAGCAGGTCCATCCCGTAAACAGGGGTTTCGTCAAGCGTCTGGAAAACCCAGACGCATGCTTTTTCTCTTTTTTCTCACAAAATTATTGTACATTCTACTATATCACCGCGCTGCAAGATTCTTAATGATCAGCGACCAGATAAGCAACTATGAATCTGCGTCCAACACTGCTTTCCATAATGATATTGGCATTTCTGCTTTCAGTAACAGCCAACAGCGTTGCCATGTCACTGCCACAAGTATCAAAAGCTACAGTGCATATTACAAACCCAGCTGTGGTGAAGGGCTCGATAGCCAATGTCCAGCTTGGCAGCGACGGAAACCCTGAATGGATCGAGTCGGGAATCTGGGTCCTGCGCCTAAGGCCAGGTACAAGCGATTCCGACCTGCCGTCGGCGCACCTGGTGGCTAGGATCGCAATGGTCAAGACAGACGGAACTGCGCTGCACGGCCACGTCATATCCAATTTCACATTAATCAAAGATGCAATGGAAGGCAACAGCACACATGTATTTGAGGGGACGACGACTATAACGATGAGGGACGGGCCGGTCTCTGGGGTTTCTTTGACTATCAAGATATTCAATAGTGCGGTTATCGCCATGTGGATCGGGCCTAACAAGTTAGACTCTCACTTTGGCACCGGTCCGATATATGGAACGTTCGCTGAAACTTCAAGGGCAATGATGGCAGAACTGCACGAAGGCATGGTAATGGGCGACAGGCCCAGCAACGCTACCAGCACCGATCAAGAAAGGCTTGAACGAAGTTCAGTTAACTACTACGGAAACGCGACGGGATATCTAGTATATCCAACGAATGGAACAAACCTTCCTGCGGTTATCATGATTCACGAATGGTGGGGGCTCAACAAGAACATCAAGAACATGGCAGAGCAGCTCGCCAATGAAGGATATGTCGTTCTAGCAGTTGATCTCTATAAAGGCGAAGTGGCGACAGAATCAAGCCGTGCTGGCGAACTAGCTGGCTCTGTAAGGAACAACCCTGACGAAGCAATTAACAACCTGAACGCGGCAGTGGAACATGTTATGTCGCTGCAAAAGGTAAACAGCTCGAGGATAGCTTCATTGGGTTGGTGCTTTGGCGGCGGCCAGTCGCTGCAGCTTGCCCTTGACACTGAACGGCCACTGGCTGCTACAATCATTTACTATGGTACTCTGGTGACAAACCAGACAGAGCTTGCAGAAATTACTTGGCCTGTGCTAGGAATTTTCGGCTCTGCAGATCAATCAATTCCTGTCGACACAGTTAATCAGTTCAAAGCCGCACTTGACGCAAACGCCGTCACAAACGAGATCTATATCTACGAGGGAGTTGGGCACGCATTCGCAAACCCATCTGGCGACAACTATGCGCCGGAGGAAACAGCCGACGCATGGGACAAGACACTAGAATTTCTGAGCAATTATGTTTAGGGCAAACGCCCTCCTTTCTTATTCTCGCCGGAGCGCGACTATCGGTGGCAGCCTTGATGCCTTCCATGCAGGGTAGCTTCCTGCGAGGATGGAAAGCCCAACCGAAAGCCCCCACACATAAGCGAGGTCTGTCGGCAGGAATACCGGCGTGAGCCCTGAGGAGTCAGGGCCTTGGGAGGCAAAGCCAGCTACAAGCACATATCCTCCTGCAATCCCAAGTACTATTCCGAGAGTTGCACCAAAGACGCCTATCGTCATGGCCTCTGCGAGAAACAGTGAAAGAATAAAGCCGTTCTGTGCCCCAATTGCCTTCATCGTCCCGATCTCTCTTATTCTCTCCATTACCGACGTGTAAAGCGTAGTAATGATGCCAACGCCTCCTACCAGCAGGGCGACAAGCGCAATGCTCAGAATAAACGAAGTAAAGCCTGACGTAAACTCCTGAATAGTTTTTAGGATTGCCTCCGGCGTGGTGATTCCGATGTCGTTCCCGTAAAGCTTTCTTATCTCCTCTTCCACGAAGGCAACGTGCTGCCCATCTTCAGCCGCAACCAAAAGCGAGTCGTACTTGCCAGCCTTGTTCAAGAGCGCGTCTCCTGATATCCTGTTAAAGACAACTGCGTTGTCAATGGTGGGGTTGCCGGTAGGGAGCATTATGCCGCTGACGACGAAGCTTTTCGATTCTTCTTTCTGCTTGCCAGTGTCCGCGTCAACAAAAGAGTAGATCACGCGCAGCGATTGACCTACTGTGACAAACGGCGTGTCATCGCCGGGCGGGTTTGCCACTCTATCTGAAACCAGTATTGCAGAAGGATCATTCTGTCTTATGCTTGACCCTTCGACGAATTCAAGAGTCGGAGCTATGACATAGAGCTTTTGCGGGTCTATTGAAAAGACAGTGGTGTCTACAGACTTGCCTCTTGACTGGAGTGTAATCTGGCCCTGATAGGACTGTATGACGTCGTCTACGAACGGGAGCGACCTTATCCTGCTGACGACCGCCTCGTTGAGCGTGATCTTGGAGGCAGGCGGCGGTCCTCCGCCAAGTGGTCCCTGATTACTCTCCTGCGCGCTAGTCACGAAAAGTATGTTTGGAGCCAGCTGAGAAAATTGCTGGTCTATGAATGCGCCAAAGCCGGCGCCAAGGCCGTTGAGCGCAGTCATTAGGGCGCTTCCGACAACCACCATGAGCACCGTTAATGCCGATCTGGCTTTTCTCTCTCTCAGCGCTTCGAATGACAGCGACAAGATCTGGATGATGTTCATTTGCGATCTTGCTTGTTATTGCTGTCAAGCACAGACTCGATGTCGTCGTCCTTGCCTGCCTGAAAAGTACGCTTAAGAGCTGCCTTTTTCCTTCTTTTGAATACCACAGCTGCAGCGATTGCAGCCGCGGCCACGGCAGCCCCAATGCCTACCGGCATGCTTGCGAACACTCCGCTGTTTTGGGTGGACTCGTCACTAGGCTGCTCAGGTACGAATCGCACCTCAGAATTGATGTCAAGTTTGTGGATCTCCCTCAGGTTGTCCTTGTAGCTTATCTTGAGTGAAACAGGGTACGTTCCTTCACCGGTCCTACTGTCAACATCTACCGGTATGCTGAATGGCAGTGGAGAGTTCTCCTCCAAGTCGCCAATGTACTGTTGGGGTGGCAGGTCTGGTACAAGGTTCTCGGCATCTGTAATTTCGATGGTGGTAAAAAGGGCCACCGTGTTGCCCTCGTTCAAGAGGCTCCCGACGATGTTAGGGGTGCCCCCGATGTAACTTATTGCAATGTCATAAGCTCTTATGCTAATTTCGCCTGCGACATAGGTTCCCAGGACAAAATTTTCAGTGCTTGATTGCCCGTTGGAAGAGTATTCGACTGCCACATCGAATGAAGCTGGATTTCCAATCAATGAATTTGCTGCAAAGACAATTGTAGCCAAATTTGCCTGCGAGTCTTCATCGATCCTCTGAATAGTCCATCTTGAATCTCCAAGGATCTTTACAGATTCTGAAGGGGATTCCATGGTTACGACGACATTTGTCATGGGAGCTGTTCCCTTATTTGCTACACTGAATTCATAATCTTCAATCGTGCCGGCGATTATCTGGCTGCTCGCATTTCCTTCATTGCCGGAAATCCTGCTTACGGACACGATGACCTCGCCAGTTATTCTGAATGGGACATCCATCACTACGTTCCTTGGCGCCCCTGTCTCGAAGAATCTAGAATAATCCACCGACAATTGCGCAGTGTATTCTCCAACATCTGCAGTATCCAGTATATCTACATCGAAAAAGAGGGTAAATGTGTCTCCAACTGCTGCAATCTGGTCGAAAGTAGCAACTGCAGGGGCTCCAGCTGACTTTCCGGTCGCCTTAAAGTCGTCCGGAAGCGACAGGCGGCCGGTGATTCCCGCAATGTCGGACGGGCCCCTGTTTATCAGGACGACAGCAAGCGTGGAAGC
>CBQWHN010000028.1:0-10503 GCA_967728685.1 uncultured Nitrososphaera sp. | reverse complement strand
GCGTTTTCTTTGTCACAATTTCAATTAAACATTGCTAACTATTAATAACGAACATACGATACTCTCACGATATGAAGGCTGCGCGGATAATAAAGACAAATGAGCCGCTTGAAATCAAGGACGTCAATGTTCCAAGGCCAAAGAACGATCAAGTCCTTGTGAGGGTTGAAAGTGCAGGAGTATGTCACAGTGATCTGCACCTTTGGGAAGGCGGGTACGCCGGGCCGCAGGGCGTGTTTATGAAGGTCGAAGATCGAGGAGTAAAGTTTCCGCTTACCCCCGGCCATGAAATTTCCGGCACTATTGAAGAGATGGGCGAATCGGTCACCGGCTTTTCAAAGGAAGATAAAGTTTTGGTCTACCCTTGGATGGGGGAGGGCACTTGCCCTGCTTGCCGAATTGGCGAGGAAAATATTTGTGACGCTCCGCGCAGCCTTGGCGTCTACCAAGACGGCGGATACGCTGAGATGGTGCTAGTGCCAAGCCACAAATACCTTGTTAAGCTGCAGGGGCTCGATTCCAATTCCGCCGCATCTTTAGCGTGCTCGGGTCTTACCGCATACACTGCTGTGAAGAAGGCAAGCGCACAGCCAGGCGACACCCTTATCATAGTCGGAGCAGGCGGCCTTGGGCTCATGGCAGTGCAGCTTGCAAAGGCGGTCACAAACGCCAAGATCGCAATAGTGGACATTGACGACAAGAAGCTGGCAGAGGCAAAGAGGCTTGGCGCCGACGAAACAATCAACTCTGGGGCCGGCGACTCCGTCAAAGGAGTCAAGGACATTACCAACAATCTCGGCGCAGAGGCAGTCATTGACTTTGTGAACAACGCCAAGACAGCGCCAAACTCCTTAAACATGTTGAGGAAGCGGGGCAGACTGGTAATGGTCGGGTTGTTCGGAGGGTCGCTCGAGCTGAACCTTCCACTTGTGCCGCTGCGCGCATTTACTATCTCTGGCGCCTACACCGGCAAGTTCGCCGACCTAGTTGAGCTGGTGGCCCTTGCGAGAATGAACATGCTAAAGTCAGTGGTGTCCAGAAAGTTCACGCTGGATCAGACAAACACCGCGTTGCAAGAGTTAAAGTCTGGCAAGATAATTGGAAGAGCAGTAATCAATCCCTAGACGGATTAGCTGGACTGCACATAATCTTGTGAAATGTGTTCCACACCCTTACGCCGTCGTTTTGCTTTATGTCTTCGAGAAGTGGAATATATCTAGGACCCGCCGCTTTTTCCAAGAGCTTCTTGACCGGCTCTTCTCCTTTGAACATCCAGACCCACTCGTCGTACACGCTGCGCGGCTCGGAGAACAGCATCGCAAACGGGTTGTGGCCCCTCCTTTTCATGAAGTAGTACTCGGCCATGCTAAGAAAACCTGGACCAAACACAGCGTCCCCTGCCTCGATGAACTTTCTCCTTGTCGCCTTGTAGATGTCAAGGGCGACTTCGGCAGTCTGTGCGTCCATGTCGGCAACTGAAGTAGCTTTGCTATTAACATGCTCGCATGTTTTTTATTCTACATACTTCTAGCATTGGCGCGTACTAATTATGAACCTCATAAGTTTTAGACACGATTTAGCGTCGTGGTAAGCGGGTGTGGCTGATCAGCGCCTGAAAACTGATGTCTGAGCTCATTATTTATTCGACCAACACTTTGCTTGTGATATCTTTCACTACTATGGACTTGATGTTAACGAATTCCCTAATGCCAAATTCTGACAATTCTCTGCCGATGCCGGATTTCTTGATGCCACCAAAAGGGAGCCTTGGATCAGATCTGACCATTTCATTGACAGACACTATTCCGCTTTCGATCTGCCGCGCCAATTTCATGCCGCGCTCGATATTATTCGTCCATATGCTTGCGCCTAGGCCAAACTCCGAGTCGTTGGCTTCCTTTATCGCTTCTTCTTCGTTGTTCACCACTATTACCGGGGCAGCTGGGCCAAAGACCTCTTCCCTCACTACCTCCATTTCGTGGTTAACGTTTGAAATTATCGTGGGCTCATAGTAGAATCCCTCGCGTCTGATGGCCTGGCCGCCTGTAAGAACCCTGCCGCCCTTGCCCCTTGCGTCATCTACCTGCCTAGCAAGCGCCTGTCTCTGGCTGTCCCTGACAAGCGGCCCAACCGTGGTCTTGGAGTCAAGCGGGTCTCCCACTACCTCGGCCTGTGTGTTTTCAACAAATAATTTCGTAAACTTGTCGGCAACTTCCTTTACGACTATAAAGCGCTTTGCAGCTATGCAACTCTGACCCGTATTCAGCAGCCTCGACTGTGTCGCCATGTACGCGGTCTGGTTGAGATCTGCATCTTCAAGCACAACGAAAGGATCGCTCCCGCCAAGCTCTAGCACGAACTTTTTTAGATCCTGCGAAGCAAGTTCAGCGACGCGCTTGCCGGTATTGACACTTCCAGTGACGGATACGGCGTCGATGTTTGCTTGCACTAGGGCCTCGCCTGCCCTGTAGTCGCCGATAACTGATTGGAATACATTTTCTGGAAACCCCGCGTCCCGGAACGCTTGCTCTAGTTTCAGCGCGCTTCCAAGGCAGATGCTGGAGTGCTTTAGCACGCCCACATTACCAGCTGTCAGTGTCGGCACTGCAAACCTCATGACCTGCCAGAATGGAAAATTCCACGGCATGATGCATGCGACTACCCCAAGCGGCTCAAACGACACAAAGCTCTTGCGAAATTCAGTCGGGATTATTTCGTCGCGCAAAAACACTTCTGCACGCTCTGCGTAATAATCGCATACCCAAGCGCATTTCTCGATCTCCGCAAGAGACTGCCTAACTGGCTTGCCCATCTCCTCGGTGACCAACCGAGCATACTCTTCTCTGTTTTTCCTCATCACCCGTCCAAGCCTGCGCATGTATTCAGCGCGCTCTGCCAGATCAAGTTTCTTCCATTTTGAAAACGCCTCCCTTGCGAACTTGACCTTCCTGTTAACTTGTTCAGGGCTTTCATTATCATAGGCAGCGATGACCTTCCCGGTTGAAGGGTTGATTGTTTCGATCTTGGGCATGAGGGAATTACTGCACACCCATACTAATAAGCAAGACCAAGAAAGTCCCGCGGGCAGGATTTGCCCCAAAATGGCTTTTCGCCATTTTGTTTGAGCCTGCGACTCTTCGGTCACTGCATTGTGCGCCCGATAGGCTGCTTCACGCGGTCAGCTACTGAGAAGCCGACATCTACAGCCGAAAGCTCTACCAGGCTGAGCTACCGCGGGACATTTCCGTTTGTCGCTAGAATGCTATATAATTGTGGCGTCATAGGTATTTTGACACTTCAAGAGCAAAGTACGAAATGATCCTGTCGGCGCCAGCTCTTTTTATGGACGCGATTGAGCAGACTTTCCATTCTTCCTCGTCAACCAGCCCGCTCATTGATGCTGCTTTTATCATTGCGTACTCGCCGCTGACGTTCTGGACTGCAATGGGAAAGTTGAATTTGTCCTTTACCATCCTGACAAGGTCTAGGTACGCGAGTGCCGGCTTTATCATTACCATGTCGGCGCCTTCGTTGATGTCAGTCTCTATTTCCAAAAGCACCTGCCGGGGATTTGCGTATGACACCTGGTACGAGGACTTGTCCAAATGCGATCTTGTCCTGGCAAACGCCGCCGAGCGAAAAGGGGTGTAAAGCGATGAGGCATGCTTGGCAGAGTAGGAAAGTATCATTGTAGTAAGGCCCCGGTCGCCAAATGCGCGCTTGATTGCGTGAACCTGGCCGTCCATCATTGACGATGGCGCGACTACGTCAGCGCCGACCTCCGCGTGGCTTGCAGCAATTTCCACCATCACATGCAGCGTGGCATCATTATCGACTTTGTTCTTGGAGACGATACCGCAATGCCCCGACAAGTTGTACTGGCAGACGCAAACATCTGTCACGACATTCATCGAACTGCCAAAGCCGGATTTTATTGCCTTCACCGCCCGCTGCACCACCCCTTTTCTGTCTGAAGCAGACAGGCCGGTTCGGTCCCTACTTTTTGGTATGCCAAAGACGATGACAGACGGGATGCCGCAGTCAACTATTTTCTGGACATGTTGAACTATCTTCTCAACTGGCGTCAAGGTCATGCCGGGCATCGACTCTATCTTGCCGGGCTTGTCTGAAACAAATATAGGTAGTACGAGATCGCTCTTGTGCAGTTTCGCCGCCGCGAATATTTCCCTATATCTTTGCTCATTCTCATGCTGGAGTCGCTGCAAGGGCTGTTATTGGTTTGCGCCCGACCTATGAATATATGTTTTCAGTGCGTTAAAATCAACCACAAGATTCATAAAATATTCTGAAGCCAGAAGTGTCATGCGCAGATTAACTGTGGGCATCCCGGCCTACAACGAAGAACGAAACATAGTCAACCTCCTTCGATCACTGGAATGTCAATTGCCCCTGATCTCTGAAGTGATTGTCTCCGATGACTCTTCTGACAGGACATCTGGCCTCGTGCGCGACTTTGCCCGGAGATCATCGCTTGACATTACCCTTTTTCATCACGAAATAAGGAGGGGAGCGGCCGAGGCATGGAATGAGATTTTCCATCAGGCCACGGGGGATGTCATCGTGCTTTATGACGCAGACACCATACCGCACCCGTCGTGCACAGAGAAACTTGCGTCCGGCATCTTTGAAAAAATAGCCCTGTGTGCGTCAAACTCCCAGCCCGTCCAAGCCGTCGGCATTTCCGGCAGGGCGTCTGTGTTTATTTCAAACTGGCTCAGGTCTGTAAGGAGGTTGCGATTGTCGCAATACACTATGATGGGCAGGGCGCTTGCCATCGATGCAATGGCCGCCAGACGAATCCAAATACCATCAGACACGATAGCGATCGATCTTTATCTTCAATGCAAGGTCCTTGAAATGGGACTTGATGTTGCCTATAACGATGACGCGATCGTATATTTCAAACCGCCCGGGAGCATGCAGGATCTGGCGTCACAGGTGATGAGAGCGGTCAACGGTCACAACCAGATAAAGAACCAAGTGTCCCCGCTAGATATTTCCCTGCCGTCTCATTTGGCATTTGCACAGACGCTAAAAAATGCGGCCATGGATCCGCGCGGCGCCATCTCGACAATGATAGGATACTCGCTGATGCCGTACTACAAGTCCAGGCTGCAGCACACCGACTCAGCAAAGTGGCACACAGCAGATAGTTCAAAAGCAATAGACTACCAGCAGTTAAAGGCCAGATTCTGACTCACACACTTTTTTATAACCGCACTTGCTGTAACGAAGCAAGCGGTCATGTCAGACACAGAAAGGCGACTCGAAACAATAAGCAGCAATGGGATACAGTGGATAAATTTGCAAAAGCCGAGCTTTACGGACATGAGCACGCTTGGGCAAAAGTACCCATTCCAGAGGCTCAACCTTGAAGACTCTCTCTCAAAGATTCAGATCCCCAAGATTGATCGATACGCGGATCACATTTTTATCATCCTGCATTTTCCTACGCCTGACAAGGAGAAGGGCTTCCTCTTCAGCCAGCTTGCAGTGTTTATGGGCGCCGAGTACCTTGTAACGATACACCAAGGCGATTTGAAGCCACTTGACGAACTGTTCAATATGTGTAAGAGTGACGAAAGGCAGCAGCAGTTGATTATGGGCAAGTCGTCAGGGTACTTGCTCCACAAGATAATCGACACGCTTGTAGACGATCTGCTTCACATCCTGATGAAAGTTGTCGGCAACATTGATGATATAGAGGACAGCGTGTTTGACGAGCGGATTTCGATCCCGCGCCAGATCTCGCTTTTGCGAAGGGAGATAACAACACTTCGCAGGATCGTGATTCCACTCCGGAGGACAGTGGTCGACCTTTCAAAAGACGTGCAGCGCTTTTCCAAGGAGGACATGTCGCTCTACTTTAAGGACGTACTAGATCACATCGAAAAAGTGTACGAAGCGCTTGAAGAAGCAAAAGAGACGGTGGAGATCTACAAGGATACCGACTACATGCTCAGCCAAGAAAAGACTAACAAGATACTGGCTGTGCTCACAATACTTTTTACCCTGTCAATCCCGGCTACGGTTATTGCTGGATTTTACGGCATGAACGTCAACATCCCGGGAGGAATTGTGACGGGGCCCTGGGAACAGCTCGGGCCCTATACAACCCTGATATTTGCTCTAATAATATCATCTATTTCTGCCCTGCTCATGGTATTTTACTTTAGAAGGCTCGGGTGGATGGGACCTTCAATGTAGCTTGAGAGACCTTGCAAATGGCTTTTACCTAAGAGGATAAATACTGGCTTCATTACCTTTTTTTAGGATTGGCGGGGATAGGAGGAGAGGGGGTACAGGGCTATGTATGTACTCCTCACGAGAAACAGTCTGGCACTCTGATTGAAAACTGGAAGAAAGGCGACAATGTCATCGACATCTACTTTGTCACCGCGACATTTTCAGACGAAAGCGTCCCATACTTTCCAAATAAGGCCAACCACTACACACTTGCATCTTTCAGTGACATGACGGGTATCCTTGATGACATCAAGAGATACAATATGGA
Organism: uncultured Nitrososphaera sp.; assembly: GCA_967728685.1. GTDB lineage: Archaea > Thermoproteota > Nitrososphaeria > Nitrososphaerales > Nitrososphaeraceae > Nitrososphaera. The sequence goes on along the minus strand of CBQWHN010000028.1, from coordinate 3,968 downwards.
CAGACTGTCTTTCATGTTCAGCTTTTCAAGCCCGCTCTTTGAGCGCAATGGCAACAAGCTCAATTATGTTTCGCTGTACTTTACCAAATATACAAACGGCGACCCCGCGTTAAGCGACCTTGCAAACACTATTGCCCGGCGTGAAAAAGTAAAAAAGGCAAGCCTTGCGCAAATGCAGCTCTTGGCGACCGAGCAACCAAAGTTCACCTTCCCCTACTCGAAGAACTTGGTCATACTTGAAGTAGAGGGCGAAGCGACGCACCAGACAGACCAGAAATACTGCGAGCGTACAAGGCGCGACGTGGCAAGGAAGGGCATCGCGCTCAATAATCTTGTCAGCTTTTCTATCCTTGAAAAGTTGAAGTGAAAACGTTAAATATGCATCTTTTTCACTAGCCTTTGATTTATGAGCAAGCCGATGGATCTTGGCGCACTCAAGGTTGGTTCATACATTGTCGTTGATGGCGAGCCGTGCAGGATTGTTTCGTACGATCACAGCAAGCCGGGCAAGCACGGATCCGCCAAAGCAAGGATCACAGCGGTTGGAGTCTTTGACGGCAGGCCGCACCCATTCGTCGGCCCGGTGTCAGCCAAGGTTGAAGTGCCGCTGATAGACAAGCGCAGCGGCCAAATCATTTCAAAACAGGGCGACACCCTCCAAATAATGGATCTCGAAACGTTTGAGACCTTCGAGACGTCCTCCGTGGAAGAAGAGATCAAAGATAAGCTTGCTGAGAGGGACATCCAGGGACGCGAGGTCGAGTATTGGAAGGTTCTTGAGAGAATCAAGATAGTTAGGGTTAAGGGCTAAAAGTTCATACAACAGAACTGCAAATCATTTTCTGGATGCTGATGAGGTGAAGGAAGAGCCGGCTGATCATTCTGGTTGATGAAGATTATGAGTCCTGAGGCATCCGTTACATTCTTCTTGATCTCGGGTTGACGATGGCGTCAAGTGCGTTCCCAATTAGTACGAATGCTAGCCCTGTTATCGCTATCATAAGACCTGGCGGCGCTATCCACCACCAGAGCCCGCGGGACGCTGCTCCGGCAGAATTTGCGTCGTGCAAAATCTGACCCCATGTAGGAATGGATGGGTCTCCAAGTCCAAGAAAACTGAGTCCTGCCTCGACCAAAATCGCGCCTGGCACTGCTATGGCTATGCTAGCAAAAGTGAGCGGAAGCAACTGCGGGATCATGTGCCTGAAAACTATCTTAATATCCGACTGGCCCATTAGCTTTGCAGCCTCCACGTACTGCATGTTCTTCAGTTGCAAGGCAATGCTTCTGCTCACCTTTGCCATGCCCACCCAACCAAATATTACAAGAAAACCGACAATCAGGAATATGCTCCTGCCGACAGTGACTGACAGTATGATAAGCAAAGGAAGCGTTGGCAAGGAATAAAATATGTCGCTGATGCGCATCAGCCCTTCGTCTGTGCGTTTTCCCTTATATCCCGCTACAACGCCGTATATCAGGCCGAAAAGTACTCCAGCTATAGAAACAGTGAGTCCTATGAAAAGTGCAACAGGAGATCCCCACAGGATTCCAATGGCCAGGTCGCGGCGCAACTCATCAGTGCCCATGAGCCCATAGACCTCGCCGCCAAGTGTAATGCCAGCATTGATCACCGAATCATTTGGATCAAAGAGGTAGAAAGTTTCGCGGATGATGTATGTGCCTTTCAGCACCTTGTTTTCCTGAGAGCTAGAGAATATCATTACCTGAGGCCTCGAAACATCCTGCTTGTAGGCAAAATCGCCCAAATAGTTGCGCAGGCTATCCATGATAAGTTTGTCAGTAGAAAACACCCTTGCTGAAAACTCGTTGCTGCCTTGCTGCGATGAGGGAAGGGAGGCAAAGTAGATTCTGAATACTTTGCCGTCCGGCCGGAGCACATCGATTTGGAGCGCCGGCTGCGTGCTGCCGTACTTTGCTGAATACGGCATCATAAAGTCGCTCGGGTACGAATTATAATCGAAGTTTACGTTGAACGAATACGTCACCGTGCGCATAGCTCCTTCCATGGAGCTTGAAACCGCCGCATCTTTGGCATTCATGACGATGTGCTCTGGCAACTTCGGGCCGAGCAGATTTGTCCAAGCCGGCGCGGCCGCCTTAGGCGTGTCGATCCAAAAGTTGGGGTTGTTCCACTGCCTGTAGGATTCTAGCGGCACGGCAATTGCTGCGTAAATTGTCATTAGTATGAGGCCAAGCAATATCGCAACACCGGCAATGCCGCTCTTTGAACGCCTGAACTCCTTGAGTATTTCTGAACGTGAAATGACTTCAGCTGCCGTAGTCATGCAACCTTCACCCTTGGATCAAAGTACGCGTAGACTATATCAGCAAGAAAGACGGCGATTATGAAAATGACTGTCAGCACATATGTAATACCTACTATGATTGGGATGTCCAGAAAGCCTATTGCCTGATAATATAGGCTACCCATACCCGGCCATCCAAATGCTGCTTCAATTATTATCGCTCCACTAAGAGAGCCGGCAAGACTTAGTGCAATTACAGTAACAATCGGGGGAGCCGCATTTTTTAGAGCATGAGAATAGATTATCCTTTTTTCAGGTACGCCAATAGCTCTTTTGGCTGCTATGTAGTCTTCGCCGAGGATTCCAATTACGAAATATCTGACGGTATAGGCCCACGAACCAAAGCCTACTAATACTATTGTTATGACGGGCAAAATCATGTGGTACAGCAGATCTAGCGGATATAATGGATCGGACGGCGGGGTGAGCGGGGTTGCGCGCGCCGGGAAAATGTGATAGGTAAACGCGAATGCAAAGATCATGAGCATGCCTATCCACCATGTGGGAAAGCTGTTGCTGAATACTGCAAATGCAGAGTTGAGCCTGTCCCATATAGAACCGGCTCTATTGGCTACAAAGGCTCCGAGATAAAGCCCGATCACCATAATTATCAAAATAGAAGTAGTAAACAATAATACTGTCTTGGGCAGCTTTTCCATAATAATGTCCTGCACTTTTGCCGAGCCGCTTTCGCTCGTCAGGTAGGAGGACTTGCCAAGGTCAAGAACCATCACTTTCAAGACGGTGTTTGTAAAGCGCTTTGGCGCATACCACGGCTCGTCAAGGCCGATATTCTTGACCTGAAGGTCGATCCTATTCTTGACAAAGGTCTCCCTCTCTTCAGGAGTCTGGAACTTGATGTTGCTCTGGTTTACTTGTTCGATGACGCTGGACCTTATCGCTTCAAGCAATATCTTATCCATAGTGGGGCCGAGCAGCGCTATCGTAAGAACAAGCGTGGCAAACAGCACTATAATCATGTTTACCGAGCGCTTGATTAGAAAGCGGCCAAAGCCTCCCAACTCTATATCCGCTACCGAATAGAACGATTTTCTATTAATATCTGCCTGTGCTAAGTTTTCTGTAAGCTATCCTGACCAGCCTGCCTGCAGACATTGCAGAAACGCTTGCAAGCGACACTACAAAGAGCGCCGTGCTTGCCATCAGCACTTGCACGTTGCCTACAATTAGTCCAGCAACCGTAAGCGCGACAGCAAGTGACACGACGACAAGTGCAATCTTTGTTATGGTGGCGAACTTTCTCTGCAGTCGCGTCGACACTGCGGCCGGCCACAGATAGACTGCGCCAATTAGGGTGCTGGCAGTGGCGCCTGCCAGTATCGCGCCGGCCTCGCCTCCACTCGCGGCAAAGTGCGCCTTTTCCGACAGCGTTAGTATGCCAAACAGTGGGTACAAACCGGCTCTGACAGCTGTCTGCAGCCAGGGCTGCACCCTCTCATAGTCGGCCACCTGAGGGCTGAACGAATAGTAGATTGAATTGAAGGTGTTCATGAATGCCGAGCCGGCTACTGTCGACAGGATGTAATTTTCCCTAAAGTTGCGCAAGTACTGAACCTGTGGCGTTAGCTCTGATCCGAACGCCGCTGTAGCTATCAGGCATCCAGATTTCGGCTGAGT
>CBQWHN010000027.1:0-10737 GCA_967728685.1 uncultured Nitrososphaera sp. | reverse complement strand
GTATTCTTGAAGACCGTGGACGAAGACAGGCCATGCCCGATCTGCTGGCTACAAGCAGCTTTGTTATCAGGCCAAAAATAGATAGTGACCACTCAAGCCGGTGGTCACCATGCCGATTGCCAGCCCCTGCCTTGTCACGATGACAGATTCCAGCTTTTGCGATTGCATCTCTTGGACAGCAGAAGCTACATTTGCATTTTCGTCTATGGTGACGAACTGTCTTTGCATATATGACTTTGCTGGTCTTTCCAGCACATCTTGATGCTGTATAAGACGCTTGGTGCAAACTGGCAGACTATGCCATTTCTAATAACCTTTCTTCTAGTAATAATGATGACACGACAATGACATAGGTGATCCACTGCTAGCCCGACACGCCGGCCGCCTGCAATAGGTTCATATCGGATATTTCATAACGCTGTACAATTCATGGCAATATACCGCTACACATTCTACAAGAGCCCCAACATCGGCATCTTTGTCAAAGCAAACGACAGCATCATACTCATCCCGCATGGGTTTGCCGAGACAAAATCTGAAAAGCTTGCCGAGTACCTTCAGGTGAGGGAGACGCGCTCCTCTATTGCGGGCACTCGGCTCCTTGGCCCAATGTCGGTCATGAACAACAATGGCATCCTGTTGCCGTCGATAGCGTCTGACGACGAAGTTGAGTCGATCAGGCAGGCAACCCAGCTCAAGATCGAGCGGGCAACAAGCAAGTTCACCGCCATTGGCAACCTGGTCGCCGCCAACGACAACGGCGCGCTGGCATCGCCCCTCCTCAGGGGCGAGCTTGACTATCAAATTCAAGAAGTGCTAGGCGTACCTGCATATACGATGGCAATCGGTGGCTTTGTGCAGACTGGATCCATGATCACAGCGACAAACGTTGGCGCTGGAGTGACCCCAAGGGCAACAGAGGAAGAAGTAAGGATAGTCTCGGAAGTGCTACAGGTGCCGACAGAGCCAGTGACCGTGAACGGCGGCATGCCCTTCCCGACGTCCGGGATAGTGGCAAACAGCAAGTCCGTCGTGGTAGGCACGCTCACAAGTGGCCCTGAGCTTATCATGATGAGCAGAGTCTTTCAGGCATGATTATTGAGATACTGTGCATCGGCAATGAGCTTCTCTCCGGCATAACCCTTAATTCAAACGCCCACTGGCTTGCAGACCAGGTTGCAGGCGCAGGTGGAATTGTAAAACGTGTGACAGTGGTCCGCGACGACCTTGGCGAAATATCGGCTGTGGTGAACGAAATACTTGCGAGAAAACCGGACATTCTGGTGACGACGGGCGGCCTTGGAGCCACATACGATGACCTGACGCTTGAAGGCGTGGCCATCGCGCTTGGCAAGAAAATAGTGCTTGATGACCGCGCAGTAGAAACGCTAAGGAAAAGCTATGCGGTTCGCAAGCTTGATTATGATTTGACAGAGGCGCGACTAAAGATGGCGAAAATCCCGGAGGACTCGACGCCCATACAGAACCTCTTGGGAAGCGCGCCAGGGGTCTTCTTGCAAGCTGGGGTGACGAAAATCTTTTGCCTGCAGGGTGTTCCAACAGAGATGAAGGGCATTTTTGAAAAGCATGTCATGCCGCTGGTGGAGGAGGGCGTCGGCAGGTTTGTCGCACAAGATGTCAACTATTGCGTAAGGGGCGTGACTGAAGCCATGATTGCGCCTTTACTGGCCAGGATAGTCGAGTCACATCCCAGCGAAGCAATCTACCTCAAGACCCATCCGCTGGGTTACTACAGGAAAAAGACGCCGCAGATAAGGATTCAGCTGATATCGCGCGGCAAAGACAAGAAGAAGGTAAAGAAGCGACTTGACGCAATAGCAAAGACTATTGAAAAAGAAATTGCAAGGCTGGGCGGCAGGGTATGCTGATCTTTCTGGTCATCGGAATCGTGGCCGGCGTTGCTAGCGCTGTCTACCTTGCCTACAATTATCATCCACTGCTGCTAAATGGCGTCATAGATACAGGGATTTTTGCGTCAGGACTTGTAGTGATGTATTTTACAAAGAAATTGACTGCACGAAGTTCCGGCTGGTACCTTGCCGGCGCGCTCCCTGTGCATCTGGCTATACATTTCACGATAATAGGAGACCTTGCTCAGTTGATCGGCGTGAGCCACGCCTTACTGAATTTCTTGTCCTTGCCGTAAACTGCGGCTTCAAAGAATGATTTCAGCTGCTTTGTAACCTTGCCTACTTTGCCGTCGCCTATCATTCGATTGTCTATTTCGCCCACCGGCTTAACCTCCGCCGCGGTGCCTGTAAGGAACACTTCGCTAGCGATGTACAATTCGTCCCGCGAAATGTCGCGTATTTCGCAGCTAATGCCATTTTCTTTTGCGATCGCCAGTATGCTGTCTCTTGTAATTCCTGCGAGCGCGCCCGAAGTTGTTGGCGGCGTTGCAAGCACTCCGTCCCTGACTATGAATATATTTTCGGCGCTTGCCTCGACTACCATGCCTGCAGCGTTCAACATCACCGCCTCGTCAAATCCCGCTTTGATCGCCTCCACCCTTGCGAGTGCAGAATTCGCATAATTGGCGGTCGCCTTGGCGCCCATAGGCAATGACTTGGGATCGATCCTGGTCCACGACGACACAATGAGACGTGCCCCCTTGTCAGCCCCATCGCCGCCTTTTAGGTACTCGTCCCACTTCCACACCGCGATAGCAACAGACACTTTGTTTGGCATCGGATTGACACCCATCTTGCCGTAGCCATAGTACGCTATCGGTCGTATGTAGCACTCCTCCATCCCGTTTGCCTTCACAGTATTGATCGCAGCTAGTTCGAGCTGCTGCCTGGTGTAGCCTAGATCCATGAAGTAGATCCGGCCGCTATCGAGCAGCCGCTGCATGTGATCACCTAATCGAAATATCGCGCTGCCGTTGACCGTCTTGTAGCACCGGATGCCTTCAAAGACGCCTGTCGCATAGTGGAGCGCGTGCGTGAGAACATGGATTTTGGCGTTGTCGTAATCGACAAGCGAGCCGTTGAGCCAGATCTTTCCCTCTGTCATTTCATTCCCCGGATCTTTGTCCGTGTAGAGTGTATCGCCTTTACCGCGTCTGCAACACTGGAGCCCTTGTCTTCCACCACTATCAAAATCCTTGATGTCTCTTCCTGCGCGTCAAGGTTCAATATGTTGATGTCATGCTCGCTCACCGTGCTGCTGGCAGTCGAAGCTATTTTTGGAACCCTCCACATTTCGTCGCCAATAAGCGTGACAACGCCCCGGCCATATACAATACCGGCCTTGGGATAGTAGGCGCGGAAGTGCCTCTCGTGGCGCCTGACATAGTCGGCGTCGAGGAATAGCAGGCGCGTCATCTCCGTGTCGTCCATCGTGTAGGGCGACAGCTTCACGAAATCATGGTACTGGCGTTCAAGCTCAAGTGACGCTACCAGATGCGACGCGGCTTCGCTCTCCATCCTTACCATCGCGCAGTTCTTTTTGCCAGTGACTATCTTGATCGGGTTGCCGCTGTCTGCAGGAGGTTTTCTCCGGATCATTGTCACGTCGCTTGGCTTGGCCATGTCCGTTATGACGATTGGGATGTCAAGGTTGTTGTCGTCAATTTCTTTGATCGCAATAGGGTCGAGGATCTTCATTCCAAACATGCCGGCAAGCTTTGCCTCATTGTACGACAAATATTGTATGAACTCCAGATCGTCTTTCACTATCCGGGGGTCTGCGCTCAAAACAGCGCTGTCCTTTTCAAAGTCTATCTTCACGTCGTAATTGTCGCTGAGCAGTATCGCGACATCTGCAGCTGTTCGGTCTGAGCCGCCGCGCTCGTACGTCGTTTCAAGCCCGTCGACAGTCCTGCCGATAAAGCCTCCCATCGACACCACGTCGCTGTGCTCGACTAGGTCTATCAGGTGATCTGCGTGCTCTTTTGATTCCTGCACCACAAAGTTGGCTGCTTCAAAGTTGTCGTCGGTGATTATGGGCCATTCTTCAATCGACACGTGCGATGATTTCAGGCCTGCGCTCTGCATGACATAATCCATCAAATATGACATCGTGACTTCGCCACTGTACGCAAGCGTTCTCGACCTTATCACGTCAACAAAGCGCCTGTTTTCCGCGGCCTGCTTGAGCGAAATTATCACCTGGCGATAGAACTTGTCAAGGCTATCAATGAACTCCTGACGACCTTCTTTCACGTACTTGCCGGCTATTCTTTCGTAAACCTCCCTCAATACTTCTATCTCAATTGGGGTTGAAGCAGCGTAACTTTTGCCCACGTTGATAGCGACGTCTGTCATAGAGCTGACTTTGCCATCATATTCGATGAGCGGCGCAGAGAAGACCGTGACTACCTTCGACTCCTCCTGTAGCTTCTTTATCCGGTCGATAATCTTGGGGATCATGCTTCCCTCTACCCCGAGGGCGCTGCCGCCAAACTTGGCAACCGTGATAGAAGTCATAGGTATCTGAAGGCTAGTTGCGTGGAATTCCCTATATTAAAGATGGGGCAATCGTAGAAAGTCATCTTATAGACGAGTGAGCTCGGTACTATACGGAAAATTGAGTGATGGCGACGTTTGCATCCAGTGAAGCGACAAGATGGTGAAAGTTGGCTTAACAATTCATTGATGCTAGCAGTCAGAGCACGAAGAAATGCCGCAGATTTGATGTAACATTTCTCTTGAGCAATCGCTAACTTTAACTGTCCAGCTTGTTTACACACGCTTTGCAGTAATACTCTATCTTGCTTATCCTGTCCATGTCCCACACTACCCGGTAGTGAGCCACCTTGTCGCAAACCCTGCACCGGGCTATGCGAGGCTTGTTATTGTAATATGACGACGTGGGTATCGCGATGGTCGTCGCAAAGTATTCGACTTTTCTGCTCTTATTGCTTCTCTTCACGATAGATCCTGTCTCATGCTTGATGGTTGTCAATTGCAAGTGGATAAATATTTGTGTATACTACCTATGGGTAGGCGCATGGTCGAGGACACCGCAGAAGAGAAGTTTTTCCGTGAAAGTTATGCTCAGGAGCTGCAGAGAAAGGAGCACGAGCGTGAACTGGAGGAAGAAAGGAAGAAGGTAAAGCAGCAGGCAATGAAGACGCCGGGCAGGAGGGGAGAGCAGATAAAGCATGAAGAGATTGACAGGGAGATCATCCGGCGCTACCGACTGAGAACGAAAGGAAATTGAGACTATTTGTCCAGCATTTATATTGCTGATAGTCCAAGGTTGCTTGACTAATGTCATACGGCGAAAGACGTTTTGGAGGAGGCGGCCGCTTCGGTGGTAACTTCGGTCCAAAGCCTGTAGAAACAGGCAAAGAATACGATGTGCAGATTACTGAAACGAGCAGACAGGGCGACGGCATTGCCAGAGTACAGGGATTTGTAATCTTTGTAAAGAACGGCAAAGTTGGCCAAACCAGCAAAATCAAGGTCACCAACGTTGGTGCCAGATTTGCTACAGCAGAACTAGTACAGTAATACAAATCCAGACAATGTGGCAACTGCCTTATGGAAAGTACCACAGACGTTTTTTCTTATTTTTGACGGTTTAATAAAAGATCATAGCTTTACAATACATACACTTTTAACCCGCATACACGAAATGTATTTGGTTTTTAATTTAGGCAAAAGAAAAGTCCTCAATGAATCAGCGCTGAAAGAAATGGTGATGCCTGGCGATGGCCAGCTTTTTGGTAGGGTGATAAAACTGGTCGGGGGCGATAACATCATAGTAAGGTGCACCGACGGCAAGGTTAGGACATGCAGAATCCGGGGCAAGATAAAGCGCAGGATGTGGATCAGGGACAATGACCTGGTGCTGATCGCGCCTTGGGACTTCCAGTCGGACAAGGCCGACATTATCTGGCGCTACATCTCAGCACATGCAGAGAAGATCAAACAAGACGGCCACTTGACAGGGCTTGAAGGATAAGCTCTCAGAATCTATCTGTGGCGAGGGCGCGCGTTTCCCATATTTTGTGGAGGAGAGATTCTCTTTGGCGGCGCGTCATTCTCATGTCCAGGGTGGGAACGGATGTGGCTCCAGTATTCTGAATTTGTCACTGCCGCTTTGCAAACAGGGCAATTGGCATAACCACATTTATGGTGACCTACAAAATTGGGATGTATCGTCAGGTGGCACGTAGCACATTTTTCCAAGGTCTATCATCCTATAGGTAAAACGCCTACAATTAGTACTTTTGCCAAGTAGGTGTATCAGGAGGACTTGATTTCAGAGTATATCTTGTCCCTGTAGTCGAAGAATCTGATCTCCGCCTTCTCGTTGTCGCTTCCATATGTATGCATTTTTCTAGCCAGACGCCATGGGTTGTCGTCATGGTAGCCATATGAAGACGAGTAGTATGCCCCCCGCATGCTCGAATGCATAGCGCGAAGGTCCTTGACAGCGGCCAGAAATTTGCGCAATGACTTGCTGTCTGCTGCCTGTTGTGTTTTGTCATTGTTCTGCATGCCTATCGCCACAAGCTTTTCCGTGCTCCGCCCGTAGATGCCGACGTCAAACGAATATTCAAGTCCTGAGCCGCCGGAAATTTTTTCGTTCATTACAAATTTGTGCAATAAGGGGCTATACATAGATGAGAGGAACACTGCAAACCTGAAATTCGAAAATGAGTCGTGGCAGTCAAGGAATATCTGCTCAAGCAGCATGACCGCCTTGTCATTTAGCCTTGTAAGCAGGATTGACAGTTTGGGTTTCTTTGGGAGGTCTCTCCCACTGACGCTAGCATCAAGCGTGCACTCGCAGCGCTCTGCCACCATCTGCAAAATTTGGACCGGGATGTTGTAGTTGGCAAGCCGCGTTTCTATCTCAAGGCGCTGCTTTGCGGTCAATTTTTGCTCAATCGACGACAAAATAGACAGCATTGCTATGCTGAAGAGCCTATTAAACGCAGCTTGTCTCTACTGCAAGCAGGTTTTAGGCAGACATTTTTTTGTGGGACATCTTGACCATCACGTTCATTAATTTACGGATCCCATAGCCTGTCTTTGACGATATTGTAAGCGGATCTCGCAGCCGCAGATGTTGCACAATTTCATACATCTTTTGAGCATCTGCCGCATCGTGCTTTGTCAGAACAATAATGACTTTGCCGCTGTCCACGTGCAATTCCTTAAGGACGTCCCAGCAGCTCGAATATTTTACGTCTATATTTTCTAAATCCTCAGAAGAGTCGAGCAGGAGCAAAATGAGGTCTGCGGCAAGCGACTCCTCGAGAGTTGACTTGAACGCGTCTATCATGTAGGGCGGCAGCCTGCTGATGAAACCCACAGTGTCTGTGAGCAGCAATTCCTGTCTTTCTTCATTGAACTTCAGCACCCGGGTAGTTGTCGAAAGCGTCGTAAACAGGCTGCTAGAGATCTCTTTGTGCTCCTTTGTGAGCAGGTTGAACAGTGTAGTTTTGCCTGAACTGGTGTAACCAACTAACGAAACAACAGGCATCTGGGTTTTTGTCCTCTGTTGTTGATAGAGCTCGCGCTTTTTCTTGGCTTCAACCAACTTTTCCTTGATAAAGTTCATCCGTCTTTTCAGATCCCGGAACTTTACGTCCACAGTGTATTCTCCCATGCCCCCCTTCCCGGGCCTTTCATTGCCTGAAGTCATTTTTGCGATTTCCCGGACCCGGGGCATCTCGTACTGGATCTCGGCAAGTTCGATCTGCAGTTTTGCCTCTGTAGTAGTGGCCCTAGAATAAAAGATGTTGAGTATAAGCCGCTCCCTGTCTATCGTCTCCACTCCGACAAGCTTGCTCAAATTGTAAAGCTGCTTTGAAGTCAAGTGCTCGTCAACAACCACCTGCTCAATGCCCTCTTCTCCTTTTACAAAATCTCTAATCTCTTCAGCCTTGCCGGCGCCTAACCCGTATTGCGAATGGTTAAGGTATTTCTGCGTAAAAACCTTCACGATCTTACAGTCAGCCGATTCTACCAGAATTCTCCCTTCTTCAAGCCTGAAGCTGTCAGGATAGCTAACAAGTATTGTCCTAGTGCTCACTCAAGACCAGTCCATGTAGTCGGCCATAGCGTATTCGTTATCGTGGCCCCTTGAGCAGGTATGTAAGGTGTCCACTCTTGTGGCTGCTGATTTAATATCACTGTCGCTTCCTTCAGGCACGTAAATACCCGGAAAGACTTCTCCACAGGTCTTGCACTTGAGCATAAGCATCGGCATTTTCTTACTCATCAATAGGACTAGCCTATGTAAGTGCCTTTCCTTGTACTTCCTAGCAATTGCATGGCAAGATGTGTTCAAGATCAAATACGTTCTTATGTGCCGGGCGGCACCAGTAAGAGATGACAAATAATAGCAAGTTCCTGATTGTTGCAGGAGCTATTATCGCCATGTCACTGGGGAATCGCGATTTTCGGGAACTTGAGTGAAAGGCGCGTGGTAAAATCTCTGATAGCTCTCAAACCTTTTATTCATAGTCCCAAGGAGAAAAAGCCGAAACACTGCTCAACATGCGGCAGCCTGGCTACGCTGGAAGCCTATTTTGACGTGGGCGACAGCGTTATCATGATAGAAAAGTATTGTGACGTGTGTTCAAAAAAGATCGCATATAGAACGTGATCGCTTGGTAATGTGCGAGATGTGCAAAAAGGGCGAAGAATATCACACATGCGTGAGCTGTGGCAAGTACCTTTGCATTTCTTGTTTTAACACCATCCATTTTGGAATAGGAGCGCCAAGGGCAGGCAAATCAATGGTATACAACAGGTGCATGTTCTGCAATGTAGTTTATGCTGCAAATGCAAAGTGCCGGGTGTGCGACAAGTGCGAAGTCATACTTACATGGAAGTCTTCTATGAACTACCTCGCGGCAGTCAATAGGGTGTCGGAATTGCTTAGAAAAGGCGAGCTGGATTCGAAGCTAAGAAATGAAAATTATTGCAAGACCAATTTTGGCATCCATGCCGCCCAAGTAATAATGGATGCGATTGACAGTTCGAAATTTTAGTGTCGCTGCCATTGCCATTATATACTAGTGGAGCAGCTAGACATCCAACTTAGTGATTCAATTCCCAACGGTATGCTCTTTATGCAAAAGAGACAGGACAGTGGCGGACCCGGAAACTGGAGAGATGATTTGCAGCAACTGCGGCATCGTGCTGTCAGAAAAGGCGGTGGAAACCCGCGCGGAATGGCGCATTTTTGATGTCGAGCAGAGTGGCAGGGCCAGAACCGGGACGCGGACATCCCTTGCCCAGCACGACATGGGACTTGCAACAATAATCGGGAGAGCCAACAAGGACGCAAGTGGCAACATCCTGAATTCTGAGATGCGATCTTCGATAAGCAGGCTGAGGACTTGGGACTCTAGAACACAGCTTGACCCATCAGATAGAAACTTGCGTGCCGCTTTTGAGCAACTTCACAAATTGAAAAGCAAGCTTGGGCTGTCAGACGCGATGGTGGAAAAGACAGCCTACATCTACAGGAAAGCCTATGAAAGGAAGTTCACTAGGGGAAGATCGATCTCCTCAATGCTGGTTGCGTGTCTGTACATCGCCTGCAGGGATATGGGCGCGCCAAGGTCATTCAAAGAAATAGCTGCGATCAGCAACCTCAGGCGCAAAGACATTACATACAGTTACAGGATGCTCATTCTCGGGCTTGACATCAAAGTTCCCTTGCCAGATCCGGCTAAATGCATAGTAAGGATAGCAAACAAAGTAAAGGTAAGTGAAAAGACAAAGAGGCTGGCACTAGAAAAAATGGGCAGCCTGATAATGACAGAAATATCTGCTGGAAAAGGCCCGATGGGGCTTGCAGCGACTGTCCTTTATCTCTCATGCCTGAATAACGGCGAGAGCATAACCCAAAAGGACCTCGCAGAGGCTGCTGGGGTGACAGAAGTCACCATCAGGAACAGAGTGAGGGATCTGAATAGTCGGGCGCGCACTGCCTGATTATCAGGAAAATCCTTATTTTGGATGCCCCAATGACACTGTGCATTGGTAGCGGCTGGTCCAGACGAGCACATAATAAAATGCAGCTATTGCGGGCGCGACTTGATAATAAAAGACAATATCAACAATGGTGTGGCTTTTCTGAGCCACCTTAAGAATGACCACGACATATTTTACACGCCGCAGAGAATGACGGAAACAAAAGTGAAGAAGCGCATTGACAGCAAACAGGCTTTCGCGCCGCCGGAATAATTTGGGCAGTTTTAGCTATTGTTAAATAGTCTGGCTCCGCATCAATTTCATGGCAAAAAAGAAAGCCAGCGCTAAGAAGAAACCAAAGAAGAAGTAATACGCAACTGTGTATTGACTTTGATGCACCAGCTCTTTTTTCACTCACTTTTGCAAGCCCCTTTCTGACAAAAGCCTACATTCTTATAGTTCGGGTACATGTAGATGATGATGAACAGGATTTTTACTTCTATTAGGGAATATCACAACCTCTCAAACATCCCTAGAGTATGCAAAGACTGCGATCAGCCGGCCACGAAGGACGCCTTGTTTGACGTAGGCAACGGGATCGCGGTCATAGAAAGATATTGCGACGAGTGCGCAAAGGCTATTGAGAACAGTAACAGGAGCTCTGTATAACTAAATGAGTTTTAGAAATGCCATCCATCTTCGCATTGGATCGGGCGCTCCAAAAAATGAGCAAGAAAGGACTGTTGCCGACCGTGATGGCGCGGCGCATTTAGAGTTTTTCATGAATGGAAGCTGGCGCCACAGTACCACAAGATGTAAGCTTCGA
>CBQWHN010000026.1:0-10915 GCA_967728685.1 uncultured Nitrososphaera sp. | reverse complement strand
AAAACCAGACTTGTGTCATATTGCTATAGTTGGATCTAGAACGCTTTACTGCCGACGTGACATCTCTTTCGACTAAGATGTCTGTCGGCGAGCCGGAAGATGTGGTAAAGAGGATGGACTTTGTCAAGAATCGGCTAATTCACCTTTATAGCAGGAACCTTGTCAAGATAAACCACTCTGCAATGGAGCTCGTGTGCGCCAAGCACCTGATACGCTACGGCTACCACGTTGATGTGGAGAAGCAATTGACTGACATTTTGATCTGCGACGTGTATGCGGAAAAGGGTGACGGCGCAGCGATCGTAGAAATCGAGACCGGTTTTATCCCGCCGGAGCACGCTCTCGACCCATTATCATATTACGCGGCAAGGATAGCAAGCAAGATTGCACGTTACAGCAAGTACGCTAACAAGTTTGTTCTTGCGACTCCTCCTGTTAGTATTCTTCCCATACCCCAGCTGTTCGTGCGTCCGCCGAAGGACAGAAGGCCAGGCGAAATCAAAGACGTCAAGGCGCTGTGCGACAAGTACTACAAGAACCCGCCCGTGACTGACGACGAGATATTGAACGGCAGGTTGCACATCATTTATATCATAAACATAGACGCCAGCAAGGTCGTCGAGATGGACGTTGACTCGTATTTCGAACATGTGGGCGGCATGCTCTCCGCCGGAATTGACCTACGATGAGAATTTCGTGAGTGTCTTTTGTCCATGCGCCGGCCTCTTCCTCGGGACGCGGACTTCCTTTTCACCTTCCTTCTCAATCGCAGCCATGACTACTTTTAGCACGTTGTCGTCCTTGGTCCCGCTGACATAGACGACGTATACAAGCGCTTGATCTTTTCCATCTACTTTTCTGACAACCCTGCCGATCCGCTGCGCTACTTGGTTGATGTTGGACGTGCTGGCGATAATGATGGCGATCCCTACCTGTGGCATGTCGTAACCAATTTCAAGTGTATGCACCGATAAAAGCGGAAAATAGTCCTTGCCCCAGCGCTCTAGTATCTCCTGCCGTTCTCTCGGCTTGACTCCGTTGTGTATTGTCTCCGCAGGTATGCCGCCGCCTTCAAGCATGTCCTTCAACTGCCGGATAGAGTCGATTGTTTAGCAAAAGATAATGATACGCTCATAAGGGTGATGCTTGACAAGGTCGGCTGCCTTTAGCAGTTTTAGCTTCGTGCCACTCAGAAGTTCCTTTCGCTTCCTGACTTGTGCAAACCACATTTTCGCCATCGACGCTCGAACCCCGCCGCGCACTAATATCTTCGTCATTTTCACGGGGTCGTAGGTTTGTAGTTTCCTTGAGATGTCCTTTATAGCCTCACTTGCTTCGTCATAGATCTTTTGTTCCTCCGGCGTAAAGGTGACTTGAACTGGTTGGACAACCGGCTTTGCAAGCCGGCCGTCAGTGACTGCATCTTTTATCATGTACTTTTTGACGGCCGGCGCCACGGTAAGGATTGTCTGGTATTTTGGATCTTTTTCATTGATTGTGGCAGTGAGGCCGAGGATCGCCTTGCCAGGGTCCTCGACAATGACGTCAAAGATGCTATCAAACGCGACCGCACTCTCGCTTACAAGGTGCACTTCGTCAAGCACAACCATCTTGGCGCTCCTGATAAGGTCGTGGTTGTTGATCGCGCTCTGGTACGTGCTGATCGTTATTTCCCTGACGTCCTTGCGCTCGCCATAGTAGACGCCGATGTGATCATCAGGGATGCCGTAGGCCTGTAGACGCCTGACATTCTGCTCGACAAGCACGATCCTTGGTACGAGGAACAATATTGGAAATCTATCACTTCCGGCCAGCTTGGCCGCGCGCCTTGCGCACTCGAAAGCAATCTCGGTCTTGCCGGTGCCGGTGCTGAAAATGATAGAGCCCCTGCAACCGTTTCCGATCCATGCTCCTGCCGCTTCCAGCTGGTCCTTTTTCAGTTCGAATGGGAACCGGATTGCAGATATTGCCGGCAACACGCACCAGCTGAACCCAAAGCGAATAAAAACTTTAATGATCTCGTGCTGCAAAGAACTGTAGTGTGAAGCCACTGGTATACATGCTCAGGCAGGATGACCCGTTCAAATGTACAGCAGCAAAACTGGCTAGATTCCACCTAGCAGAGCCGGCAAAGTTCATCCGCAAAAACACCATAGTGCTCAACCCTTTTTCACAAACGCGGGTCATGAAAAAAGATGTTGGAATTGCAGACTCGGTGTGCGCTATCGATTGCTCTTGGGAGCGTGCAAATGAAGTACTAAAGAGCCGGAGGCTTGTCTCACAGGGCATCGGCAGAAGACTCCCGGCAATGCTTGCGGCAAACCCGACCAACTATGCCAAGCTGGGAAAGCTCTCAAGCGCGGAAGCGCTTGCAGCGGCGCTCTACATCCTGGGTGATAAACAGCTGGCTGTCGAAATGATGGACAAGTTCAAGTGGGGCCACACGTTTCTGGAGCTCAATTCCGACCTGCTGGAGGACTATGCAAACGCGGAGACAAAAGAGCAGATTGAGCAGCTCGAGATGGAATATTTTCCTCAACGGGCCTAGGTTTTAATACCAACTCTGTTCATTCAGCGTGTGTGCGAGCCAGTGGGCGGGTCACTCGAAAGAGAGGAAACTCCTCCCTCACTGCAGGCGCCCGAATTAGCGATAATTAGCCGGAGACGGCTGGCGACGGAACAGACAAGAGATCCAGTCAGGGCGCACCGTGATGGCGAATAGCCTGAGATTCCTGATACTGGAATGAAACTGCCGACCCGGGTGGAGCAAGGCCAAACAGAGCGCAAGTCCCTGCTACAGCTCAGGTTGGCCGCTCAGCGGAATCCCGCTTAGAACAGAAGGAGGGTTACTGCTGGCACGCACACTTTTTTTCGGCCGGTTACTTCAACAAAATTATCAGCGATAGCAGAACACATAACTAGAGACAAAGCGTCGGCTCACTTCGCTTATCTTCGTTGCAGAAGCATGAAATCAAGAAGTTTGGAATGCTTTGGTCCTAACCAGAAAAGCCGGGCGAGAGTGTACCGTGCAAAACGGCTTGCGCCGCAGAGCATGGCATGAAGACCACAGCTCGCCCAGCATCAATTCTGCAATTGCTACGAATAATGCTTGTGTAATCTGTCTTATGGAACAAATGCAAATCTAGTTCTTGGCTCAAGGTGCTTCGGTTTGGGCCGTAGGCCGGTCAAACTGCCGGTTATGCTGCCTCGACCAGATAATTACGAGGTAGATGCCTATTCTTTCTAACCAATGCTCGTGAAACTCTTATCTGCTTTTTGAATCTAACTGAAGTTCAATGTCACAAAGCGATGACAGGGCATCAAACATTTATTGAAAGAAAGAAATTGCAAACTGATTTTGTCAAAACCTAAAATGCGCGGATATGATTAGTGGTTCTACTGTTAAGCGGTAGCTGCATTTAGCGCTTTCATTAATCGCTCTACAAGCAATGGTGATGCACTGCCAAATCGTTTTTCAAATGCAGCCTTGATTTCTGCAAGACCATATTCTGCGCGGTCGTTTTCAAGTCTTAACTCGTAAATTTCTAAATCAGAAATCAGTGAGTCTGTAATTGCACGGCCTAACATTTGCTCTAGGCTTTTCACGGCCTGAAGAATTTCTTTACTCGTAAATCTGTTCACGTTGCGGCTGTTTTTTGGCAAGTCTCTATCTATTATTGCAAGAATCTGTAATAACGTCATAAAAAGACTCTGCTAAAGTAAAGTTGACAAGAATACCTACAAATGGGTAATAATGTACTAAAAATTTCTTACATTGAAAAATGGGAATTGTGCATACTTCATGACCAACAATGCATTCTTGAATTGATCTTTGCAGGAAGTAGGTATCTCTGGGCTAGGCTGTGCTATGAGCAGGCAAATCGCTGAATGAGTTCAGCAAGATGGCAGGTTTTCTCAACCACCTACCAACTAGGGCGGAAAGTAACCTAAATTAGATGCACAAATTCTGCGCATTCCTTGTGATAATATTTTGTCTTTGCCTCTGCCTTTCTAATTATATGATCTTCGTCGGTAATCTCTTTGCGACAATGCCAACACAGCCCTTGCTGTCTACCCTTGATACTATGCATGACATGACCCCATTCCGAGTCGTCAATGCTGTATGATTTCAAACGAGTCGCCCTTGTCATTCTTACAATAACCTCTAACTTTAAGAGATGATTTCAAGTAATAAGAAATGATTAACTTTGTTAATGTTGGGCGGGCCTATTTCTCTAGTGTCACTCTGAAAGTCTTGGTATCGGTGACTTCTAAACCAACATACAAAGAGATGTTAAAGTTTGCACCTAGCAACGGCTGATCGACTGCAAGACCTGTAACCGTGATTGTTTGCACGCCTGCCTTACCACCGTTTGCACCGATAGGCTCGGCAATTGAGGTTAAAGTCTCTTCAATGGCAAAAACGCGATACTGACCATCATATGTGGTTCTGACAGCTACACTAGAAGCACTAGTGCTCGGTTCATTATTAATAATATCAAATGTGATTTTGAATTGTTCGCCCTGCTTGATTATTGTTCGATCTACTTTGAAGTCAATGAACTTTACATCTGGCAGTTTTGGCTCTCTACTCAGTGCGCCAGTCGCGAATAAGAGTATAAGTACAATACCAACAATAACAGGGCCTGCAATAATCATAGCGCGACGATCCAAAATAATCTTGTAGTAATCTCTTCAAAGACATATTAAAAGACTATGAGAACTTATCGAAATCTACAGGATATTTCTTGCTTAACGCTGCTCTATACCAGGTTGTAACATCGCAGCCTGCCACAAATATGATAGAAGCGTTATTCGGTAACGGTATTTAGCGCTCGCACAAGCCGTTCTATGAACAATGGTGCTGCTTCGCCGAAGATTTTTTCTATTACGATCCTTATCTCTGCAATACTGTATTCTTGATGTTCGTTTACCAATGGCAAGCCATGAGTCTCTAAATCATACAGTATTGCCTCTAGGGTAGCACGCCCAATAGACGATTCTAAGCTAGCCAGCGCTTGGTGTACGGCTCTACTGGTGAAACGGGCATTTTCATCGCTATTTTTAGCCACGAGCGCTAGGCCTTGGCTAAGTTAAGTGACCTTATTAAAAAAGTAACTGGCGATTGACGGGCGAATCTACTTCTGTCAATCCTTGAATTCTCGCTGCATAGATAATATCATGCACCTAGTTGAGAATGACGGCTAATAATTCGATATTTGGCAAAAATATGTTCGAGTGACTGACCCTATTCTAGTTCAAGCTTCTGCAAACAATACTAGTGGCGAGAGCTACTATGCCACCTACGCCCCTAATTGCTGCGAGTACACCATGCAAGTCGCGTTCATCAATATTTACCTTTACGATAATATCATAGTCGCCACCTGCTATTGAGTGCACTTCTTGTACGCCATCTATCGCCTCTGTCACTTTCTTGACGGCACAAGTATGCCCTTCTTCACATTCGACGAATACAAATGCAAGTGTCATTCAAAGCCTAATCAGATGATATCATTAGAATCTTGTGATGTAATGGTACTAAGAAATCTTCTACAAGCTCGCCAACAATGCAGCAATGCCAATTCCCTGCTGGCCTGAAATCATCTATCATTCTCATGTTTTCTAGTATTAACTCAAAGAATTAGCTATCTAGCTTGCTAATATGCATGAAGTGGTTACCAAAGTACCAGATGGTCTAGAATATCACACATTAGCAATTTGACCAAGGGAGATCTTCAAAATTCGTGTAATTGTGTTGTTTGTTATCATGAAACAATACGTGATTGAGTTAAGAATAATTGTAGATGTTGCGACCTTGAACATTACTTGTACTTGCAGACACGCGTTGACATACGCGAAGATGATTAGAAGTGTTTTACGCTGCGGTTCGTGTATTTTTGTACAGCATATCACATCTCTATGGCTACATTAGCAATAGAAATGAAAACGTGAACAACATCGGTTCATTACATTAGGTTTCGTTAGACATAACACGGGTCGAAATGTCTGCCATCAAGATTGCAGAAAAGTGCACCACAATATGCTAAACCGCATAGTTGCGCACCAGTAGCTCGCTAAAGCCGGTGCGCGCAGCGGCCTTACAGCTGATCGCACGGACCACTCGTATCCTAGTCTGGTCCAATCCGGAGTAGAGTTCCCTTGTGAGCTTCGTGTAAGAGTTGCTCAACAGTACCTTGCATCCTTTTCGGTCAAGCTCACGAAACACTTGGGCAAGTTCGATCTGATCTTCCCTTCCGAAGCCATTTCTGGTATAGTCGACAAAGTGAGCTGTCGCGCTTAGTGGGCTGAATGGTGGGTCAAGGTAGACAAAGTCGTCTTCGCGTGCCCTTCCCAGCGCTTGCTTGTAGTCACACGCGGTGATCCTGGCGTCAGAATAGTTCAGGGCCACGCTGGCTCTGCGCAGTCGATCTCTGTCACAAATTGCCGGGTTCCGATGCCTTCCAATTGGCACGTTGAATGTTCCACTCCGGTTTACCCTGTAAAGTCCGTTGTAGCAGGTCTTGTTAAGCGCAATGAATCTTGCGGCCGATTCCATATCGCTAGCTGGCTGCGCGGACCTGAGCCGATAATAATACTCGGCTGGTGCCTTCCTGTGGTTCTTCTCATGCCTCTCAAGCACATTAATCAGCCCTCCAACGTCATTTTTTACAAGATTGTACGCGTTAACAAGCTCACGGTTTGCGTCTGAAAGGTGAGCATTAAAGTGCAATCTTGAAGAAGCAAGATGGAAAAAAAGTGCGCCGCCCCCGAGGAAGGGTTCAAAGTACCTTGTGAATTCTGGAATTTGGGTGTCAAGTTTAGACAGTAGTTGAGTTTTTCCGCCCGCCCATTTGACAAAAGGTGCAGCTTCCGGTCCGTTCTTCGACTCGACAGCCTGCATCCATTCTCCAGAATTCAGTGATTTTATTAAACTTTGCCAAAGGTCTGATCAACCGCTCATGGAAATCCTATCGCCGGGCTGACAAGTTTTGCGTCAACAGGTTGCGTAGGTAGTAATCGATATTTTTCATTATGCTGGGATCGCCGAGCCGGCTATCAGTGTACCTGATATCAACATATTTGATTCCGCTGCTTGTGATCTTCCATATCTGAATTGAACTCGAATTTGTGTCTGCATTCATAGAAAAGTCATATTATTTTCAGATCATCCGGTTGCACTTGCCACATGTGAATTAGGCCATCAACGGATTTAACAAGTAGATATAGATTTCATATTTGTCTTATTCAGAGAGCATGGCTCTCTTTTGCACCAACTTTGCTCCCTGTATACGGAGCACACTCGAAAAAGTTTATCAACCAGCAATAGCTTTAACCATTTGGGTGGCAGGATCATGGCAGAAGCGCGCTCTGAAAAAATCAAGAAACAAAACCGCCATATCTATGATGATCAGACGATAGAAAATATGATCCGCTATTATAAGGTCGAGGAAAATTTTGACACGTTCCTAAGATACATAAAAAGCCGGAGCCTTCAAGAAGACGTGCTGTAATTTTATTACCCACTCTGCGCGATATAGATCATGCATAGAGCGGTTCTTGTAGCCAGCATCGCCATAGCTGTCGCAGTAGCCGGTTATATCGCGTACCAGCAGATCAATAGGCCAGCATTCGCCCTAGAAGTCGACGCGACAAAGGACACGACAGATGTTGGGATCATGTACAGGATAAGGGCAACCAATATGGGTACGCATCAACTGACTGGTATCATAGTAGAACTAGGCGCAAACGATATACAGGAAAAGTCGTTTCTGGATCCTGGGGAGTCATACTATTTCTATCCAGACCCCGAAACCCAAGTCTCGACAGTGAAGGTCAGAACAAATGAAGGGATCGAGATCGAAAGCGACTATCGCTCGCCCACAAAAGTCCTTGGCCTACCGGGCGCTGGAAGATAATATAAGTGAGAAAATACGCGATCATTACTGTCGTTGACGCTGATATTTTCAGAATCTGCGGAGTCAGTAGACCTTGCCGCCAGGTATGGCTATGACCGGTGGCTAGTAGGCCGGTTCGTGAAATACGTGCCTGGTGTTGAGGATTTTTTGGAAAAGATGGAGAGGCCTCCGACTCAATATATCCGGGTCAATACGCTAAAGACGAGCAGGAAGGAACTGGAATCCAGACTAAGCTCAAAAGGGTTCGAGTTGAAAAGAACGAGCATCCCTGAAGTGCTCGCGGTAGAAAAAGCGCCGATTGCAACTGGCGCGACAAATGAATATCTCTTTGGCCACTATTACATCCAAGACCTTAGTTCGTGCATGGCTGTTGACGCACTTGATATCTCTAAAGATCAAGTGGTGCTTGATGTCGCCGCTGCCCCGGGCGGCAAGACGACATTCATTGCCCAGAAGATGGAAAACACTGGCTCGATAATTGCGCTTGAGCCCAATGAGAGAAGGGCGAGAGCCATGTCCTTCAACCTTGCGCGCTGTGGTGTGTACAACACATGCATACTAAGGAGGGACGGGATGCGCGCAGAAAAACTGCAAATGAAATTTGATAGGGTACTTCTGGACGCCCCGTGCAGCTGCGAAGGAGTGATAGCAAAGGACGCGACAAGGAAAACAAACCACACGCCACAAGATGTAGATTACTGTGCGGCCAGGCAAGATAAATTGATTGAAGCCGCGGCCATGATGGTAAAGTCTGGCGGCATCTTGGTATATTCCACTTGCTCTTTTGCACCTGAGGAAAATGAAATTGTTGTGGATCGGCTGTTGCAGAAATTGGGCAACGTTGCAGTCGAGCCTCTAAAACACGGTTCTAGGGGGTTGACAAGATTTGGCGATATGACGTTTGATAACCAGCTAATGAATACTCGGCGCTTGTATCCGCATGTACACGACACCACCGGCTTTTTCATAGCGAAGCTGAGGGTGAGCTGATGTATCGTAAGCCAACAAGGGATGAGAGTACGCTGATAAACAGGGCTCTTGACAAGTGGGGTGCTTTTGAGTTCTTTAAGGGAAGATTGCTCATGATGAAGGAAAACGCCACCAAGATTGTGTGCCTAATGCCCGCAGAGCTGGAAGTAATTACGCAAATGCAACCGTATCTCGCAGGCCTTGTCATCGGTGAGCTGAAAAAACAATTTGTGCCTTCCATGGCTGGCGCTGACCTTTTTGCACGGTCCAGCAAGCGGAACAAGTTCTACATAATCGTGAACGAAAATGCAGAAAAGCTGGTCCTGTACGGCAGGGACATAATGGGCGAGTCAATAGTAGAAGCGTCGGATACGTTGGGCGAAAACGAGCTCGTCATAGTGCTTAACAGCAGGCTTGAAGCCATAGGGATCGGGAGAACCAGATTTGCCGGTAGATCGCTGTTGCAGAAAGGGAGAGTGACAATAACTACTTTGTCCGACGCGGGCTATTATCTGAGAGACGAGGGTTAGGTCTCCGTAGGCAGGTCGCTGAGCACAGAATTAACGTAATCGACCGTTGTATCCAGGCGGGTGCAGATGCTCTCGACAGACATTCCGCTGTCGTACAACTCGAAGATCCGCTCATTGAGGTCGTATTTTGCCTCTTCTTCCGTTCTCACTATCTGCAACAGATTGATTTTAGATAATAGGCATTTTGATTGATATTGTATGTACCTGCTTGTGAAATAAAATTAAGCGGCGCTGGCGCAGCTCTTCTACTTTCTCGCCTTGATAAGCACAAAGATGGCCACAGCGCCCATCATGCCGCCAAGAACCAAGAGCACTTGGATTGGGAATCCGCCGCTTGAGGTCTGCACGCCCGCGGGAGAGTCTGATGACACAACTCCATACTCTTGTCCTTGTTTACCCTGAACGTCCAAATAACCTGCGACTGTAATCTGCGCACTAGGTGCAGTTGTCAGAGATTTTACGTTGATAGCTGCACCATCTATTGTAGTGGAACCAGTTGTCTCTACTGCTTCAAATGTGCCCTCTCTTAGGCTACTTTCACCTAGGGAATAAACTGACAAAACCCTGGCCGTTCCATATTCTGAGCCGGAGATAGTTCCAGTGCCGTATGTGCTGATAGGGTCAAAAAGGTGGTGCCAATTTGTGCTCATTGGGGCATCGAATCTGCTAAAATCCAGCACAGGTTCTTGAAGCAATCCACTTACCCCTGATGATGACAATTTCGATGAAATCTCCGGATACTTCGCTTCAAGCGCGCCTATTGCTTGATTTATGTTAACTTCACCGAATTCTTGAGATTTCAATTTGATGGGTCCATTTACTACAAAACTTCTCCATTGAAGGTCTACTATGTCGCCACCGACTTGAATGTCTCCCTTTGTTAAGACAAAATTTTCCAGAGTTGGTTGGTAATCGACCCTTACTGACATCAGCGTGCTTGTGGGTCCGCCCTTGATCGTTGCCCTGTAGACTATATCTGCTGCACTGATCTGAGCAGGACTATTTGCATTTACTAATGCAATGTTAGTCGCCTGAATTAGTGCCGATATGGCGGCATCTGATGAGTTTCCATTGATCTCAAATTCCATTCTGTCACTTTTGCCATCCAGTTGTTGTGCAAGTGAGCTTCCTTCCGGATATCGGATAGTGACATTCTTGACGCCTGTAAATGTTGGAGTGGCCTTGTTCTTTTCTGGAATCAGAGTGGCTGTCAAATCTGCTGCATATGCTTGGGAAACCAAACTCAAGATCAAAAGTGTAGAAATTAT
The DNA here is from genome assembly GCA_967728685.1 of uncultured Nitrososphaera sp. Lineage (GTDB taxonomy): Archaea > Thermoproteota > Nitrososphaeria > Nitrososphaerales > Nitrososphaeraceae > Nitrososphaera. The sequence goes on along the minus strand of CBQWHN010000026.1, from coordinate 232 downwards.
TCCAGCAAGAATCGAGGCATAATACTTCACGAGAGAACTTCACTCTATCTGGTTTATAATCCTTATCTTCTCGGCAGATATAATAAAACGCAATATCTATCTACTATACTATTTGATAACAGTTCTTGCCGGCGGCACTGGTTCAATCAAACTAGTCAAAGGCCTTAGCAAACTGTCAGGGGACATGACGGTAGTTTCAAACGTCGGTGACAACATTTGGCTTTATGGCCTC
>CBQWHN010000025.1:0-11001 GCA_967728685.1 uncultured Nitrososphaera sp. | reverse complement strand
ACATGAATCAAAACGCGCCATACAATAAAAAATTTTTGCAAAATCAGCCCTATGATTCAAGATTGAAAGGCTCTTGTGCAGGACATTTTGCTGCAAATATTCGCGCTTCTGCGTATGACACCCAGCATAGTTTTTATTGCCGAATCTGTTTCGTCATTAATGAATTTGTCCGCGTCCGAGTATAAGCACATCCTCAGAATCGCCGGCAAGGACATTGAGGGCGGGAAGAAGGTCATAGTAGCCATCAGTGAAATCAAAGGCGTAGGTTACAATTTCGCTCAAGTGCTGACCCAGACGCTCAACATCAACCCAGACAGGCGCGTCGGGTTTTTGACAGACGGCGAACTCCGCGAGATCGAGGAGGCGATCGCCAATCCTACCAAAGCAGGCGTGCCACCATGGTACCTGAACAGGAGGAAGAACATGGACAGCGGATCAAACCAACACATGATAACTTCTGATCTTGATTTTGCCGCTTCAAACGACGTCGAACGCGAAAAGCTGGTTATGAGCTGGCGCGGCTATCGCCACATGTTTGGCCTGAGAGTAAGGGGCCAGTGCACTAGGACTACCGGGAGGAAAGGTGGCGCAGTCGGAGTAAAGAAGGTCAAGATGATGCCCGGCGCAGTACCGGGAGAAGCTGGTGCAGCGGCCCCAGCAGCTGGTGCAGCGGCCCCCGCTGCAGGCGGAAAGGAGGGTGCAAAGGGAGCGGCACCGGCAGGCGGAGCAGCAGCAAAGCCAGGAGCAGGCGCAGCCCCAGCAGCCGGTGGCGCAAAGCCAGGAGCACCGACAAAGGAGCCGGCGAAGAAATAGGTGTGGTGCTAGATGGGAGATCCTCGTAAGGCAAAGAAGCTGTATCGCAGGCCAAGGATGATCTGGAGCACCGACCAGTTGAATGCTGAACTATACATCATGGGTTCCTACGGCCTTAGAAACAAGCGGGAACTCTGGAAGGCGCAGACCGAGGTCGCAAGGATCAGGAACCAAGCCCGTGCCCTTTTGGCGTTATCCACAGAAGCAAGGGCCGAGAAGGAAAAGAGGCTATTGAACTTTTTGAGCAGGCTAGGCTTAGCAAAGGAAGGAGCAACCCTTGATGACATTTTGAACTTGAAGATTGAGGACCTGTTGGAGCGAAGGCTGCAGACCATAGTCATGAAAAAGTCCGGCACGAAGTCGCCCTACCAAGCAAGGCAGTTGGTGAGTCACAGACACGTTTCAATAGGAAACCGTAAAGTCAACATCCCCGGCTACCTCGTCAGGACTGAGGAGGAGTCGCAAATTCTGCTTCACATCGAGGTCCCAAGCACTACCGGCGCGCAACCGGCTTCATAGGCCGCTTACGATGTCCACGTGGTCTATTTTCCCGTCAGAGTTCATGTCAAAGCCCTGAACTACTAGCGCCCAATCATCTTGTCCGTTGTACTTTTTCAATACTTCTTCGCTATAGTTCGTAAGCGCAATCACCGCGGATTTTGTCCCGGCTGAACGCACGCCCGCGACCACTACGATGCTCGAGTTGCTGTCATATGGGTTCTTTATCTTCGAAATAAGACCGTGGTTGTCGAGGCTATACCGCTTGCCAGATCCGTCAACAAGGCCGGACCAAAAGTTTTTTTCGTCAAACCTTGCCGGCAGATAGCGGTTGAATTCCGCGGTGACTATGTTTGTCCCTGGGCCCCCGATCGATATCAGGTTGTTCCCCGTCAGCATCTTTTCCGCCTTGGCATCGACATCCAGCTTTACTATAAATTCCGAAGGAACCGCATTGGTAATGTGTCCTAGGAAGAAAGCAAGGTGCACAGCGTAGTGTCCGTCTCTCGCAGACGACTTGTATGGGCCGTGAGGGTCGGGCGCACCAACCACCAAAAGTCCTTTGAACTCCTTGCCTGCAACGAAGTTTTCAAAGAATTTCGACGCATTGGGGTATTGGCTTGCCGGAATCAATCCAAGTTTTGTTTCGCCCCAGTCCATCTCGAGACCAAACGATGGACTTGAGGCCCGGTATAGTCGGGCCGTGCCGCCCCTGACAAAGGTTTTTCCGACTTCATCGACAGCGCCGATCCCGACCAGCTTGCGGACATAATAATAGGCGCTCTGCTCGTAAATCTTTAATTCCTTTGCGATCTGCGCAGGGTACATAGGTCCCTTGGAAAGTAGTTCCATTATTCGCCACGCCACAGGGTTAGAAAGAACGCGCATGCGCTCTACGTCCCTGAATACCACGATCTTTTTGGCTGAAGGCTCCCCGTCGTTTGAAACAAGCCTTTTTTCCAACGCTTATTCAATGCCATATACCACTATATAATACTATGTAGCGGTATAAAATTACATTTTGTTGAGCGTGCACATCCCATTATAAAATATTGTATAAGGGTGTGCTTCATGATTTAATGGTAGTTTTAAGCACGATGATACTGAATTGTTTGGATGTGTTCCATAATTGGGTACAAGGGGAAGAACTCTGCCGCCCCGATACTGGTTGAGAGCCTGAAGCGAATGGAATACAGAGGCTACGACAGCGTCGGCGTCGCCACCTTTGATAACGGTAGCATCCTTGTACGCAAGGGGACCGGCAAGGTTGTCGAAGTTAACAAGAACCTAAACATCGACCAGATGATAGGCAAGATCGGCATTGGGCACACGCGTTGGGCAACTCATGGTGGCGTGACAGACAAGAATGCCCACCCCCATTCTGCCTGCAAGAAGGACATCGCGGTTGTCCACAATGGCATTATAGAAAATTACAAGGAGCTGAAGGAAGAGCTGATTTCTGCAGGCCACACTTTTGCTAGCGAAACCGACAGCGAAGTGATCGCCCACCTGCTGGAAAGTCACTATAGCAAGGACGTCAAGGAGGCAACGATTGAGACTTGCAAGAGGTTGCGGGGAAACTTCGCATTTGTTGCAGTGTTCCAAGATGGCACGATCTGCGGGGCGAGGTACGAAGAGCCGCTGGTTATAGGTGTTGCAAACGACGGCTATTTTGTTTCAAGCGACGTGCTCGGCTTTCTTGAATACACTGACAAGGCGATATTCCTTGAAAACGGGGATATCTGTATAGTAGATAATTCAAAACTAGAGATCTTTGACTTTGAAGGCAAGCCGATCGCGCACCCAATCACGCAGGTGGCGTGGGAGTTGGGCGACATTGACAAGGGCAAGTATGCGCATTATACCCTCAAGGAGATAAACGAACAGAGGCTAACTGTGGTGCATGCTGGCAGACAAGACGAAGTGGTGATGAACAAATTCTGCGACATTCTTGCCAGCGCAAAGGACATCTACATTACAGGCAGCGGCACCAGCTACCATTCTGCACTCATTTTCAAACACATGCTGGCACGGTTTGGCAAGATAAGAGCAGAGACAGTGGTGTCAAGCGAGTCGCAGTACGCGCTTGCGTCGATGGACCGCGATTCAGTGCTGATAGCGATTTCCCAGAGTGGCGAAACCGCGGACGTGTTAGATTCTGTAAGGCTCGCAAGGAACCAGGGATCCAAGATACTCTCAATAGTCAATGTCACAACATCTTCACTTGCGAGGATAAGCGACGCATGCCTGTCAACAAACTGCGGGCCGGAGATAGGCGTCGCAGCGACAAAGAGCTTTACCGGGCAATTGGCGCTGATCTATAACATCACAGACAGGCTTTGCAAGAACTGCCTCGAGACCGAAAGGGCGGAGTTCGCAGTAGCAGTGGAAAACATTGTAGCCAACCAGACAAGCGTCGTGAAGGTTGCAGAGCAGATGAAGGAAGCGTCTGACATTTATCTGCTCGGGCGATCGCTCCACTATCCAATCGCGCTCGAAGGAGCACTGAAGCTCAAAGAACTTGCTTACGTGCACGCTGAAGGAATTGCAGCCGGTGAACTGAAACACGGGCCGCTTGCGCTGATGGAAAAGAACACATTTGTCATCATCATAAACCCGCACGACGCGACGTTCAACGACACGATTTCAAGCGCACACGAAATAAAGGCAAGGGGTGCAACGGTTATTGGCATTTCGGACCGCAAGGATGACGTCTATGACTACTGGATTGAGATACCTCAACTTAAGGAAGAGGCGTTCTATCCGATAGTCGAAGTGATACCTTTGCAAATACTGGCTTACCAGCTTGCGCTTGCCAAGAACGTAGATCCCGACTATCCTAGAAACCTTGCAAAATCTGTAACAGTAAGATAATTTTTGTGAAAATGAAAAAAGAAAAGAAGGAGTACGCTTAGAACTGTGCGTTCTCGCTTGTAGTTCCCGTCCTGATGCCGTTTGAAGACCCTATCGGTACGTCTGGGAGACTTTCGTTCATTCTCTGCTCTGCAACTGCGCCTGCCTCTGCTAGTATCTTGTCGACTTCTTCGCCGCTTGCGTCAAAGGCAAATGAGGTATTTCCCATGCTTCCTGCGCTCATCATGATGTCGCTGAACACTCCGTTGATCTCTCCCAGTTCCCTGTCTACTTCTGGCATGACGCCTGAAAGTCCTGACCTTACTCTCGTCAGCGCGCCTATCGCGGGACCGATTGCGACCATCACATCTCCGAGGTCGATAGTCGATTCCAGCCTCAGATGTATTTGTTCCAATGCCATCTTTAACTGCGAGATCATCTTGGTAGTTTTCCTCACTTGTGCGATCTCGTTTGATAGCATCTTGCCGTGTTGAGTGTCATGTTTCTGAAGAGCGGAAACTACCTGGTTGAAGAGTGACTTTTCCTTGCCTCGTAATTTTTCCAGAATGGTCTCTAGCTTTTGGTTCTGCGCTTGTATCTTATTCTTGGCAAGCTCGATTCTTGGTTTCAGTGGTTGCTGAGGACCAATGTTCTCCTTGATCCTCTCTGACATATTCGGCGTATTGTCCTTTACCCAGTTGTTGCTGAAGCTCGTCATGGCAACTGGTCAGAGAAAACAGCGTTAAACTGAAATGTCATAATTGAATAACCAAGTTGTAATATTTTATAGACGTGCGTTCGCTGCTAATAGAACTAGATTGGAAAACATATTAAATCCAATTCATACACGCTAGAGGTAGAATGGGAAAGGCGAAGGCCGCAAAAAGTGAAGACGGCTCTCAGGAGGGGCTTCCGAAGTGGGCGGAAGACGAAATAAGATCTGCAGAGTTTGGCAAGCCCGAGACAATTGCGAGGACAGGATACATCCTCGATATTTACGAGAGCGAGTTCAAGGTCGACATACAGGTGTATGAGCCTGTGCCTGACGGAAGGACGATCGTTGAGGGCCTTGACGTCCCCAAGTCAATGAAGATATCCGATTTCATGAAAGGCTTTGTATACGATTTCAAGGTAAAGGTGTTTACTGCATCCTTGAGCGACAAGGTAATCGAGCTTCTCAAGACCAAGTTTGGTCTCGACATGAAGGCCATCTATCGTTTTGAATTGCAGGAGCTCCAGCTGATGGACGTGGAGTCAGAACTCCCGGCTGCATCGCCCGACTCGTCAGAGGAAGAAGGTGATGACGAGTAGTTATCGCATTTGTCTGCGCGATACTGCTCCCACTATGGGTTGCACGACATAAGGCAGTGTGTGCTTGAACAACACAGCCCCTCATGCGTAGAACGGGACTGTTATTTCTAGGCGCGGTGAATTGGCAGCCGCTAGTATCGCCTTTGACACTGATTTTGGGTCCAGCGCATAACCGGTATAGTTTGCCATCCTGCCACCGAACGACTCATGATCGAAAAAGTTAGTCTTAACTGCAATAGGGCTCACAACCGTCACGTGCACGCCCGTGTTTGCAAGTTCATGGAAGAGCGACTCTGAAAATCCAAGCATTGCAAATTTGCTTGCGCAGTATGCTGAGAGGCCGGCGACTCCAAAGCTTGCCGCGAGCGACGCGACATTTACGATGTGCCCGGATCTTTTCGCCAGCATTGAATCAAGGAAGGCCTTGGTGCAGTAGACCATGCCGTGATAGTTCGTCGCAGTCATGGACTCGATTTCTTCGATACTAAGATCCTTGACGCTCTTGAAAACGGCAAAGCCGGCGTTGTTTAGGAGCACGTCCACATGACCAAACCGGTCAATGACATCTTTTCCCATCCTAAGCACCTGCGCCTTGTCCGATACGTCGCACACGTATGGAACGGAGATGCAGCTAGGGGACATGCCCAATATCTCCTCCGCCAGTTGCGACAGCTTTTGCTCAGACCTTGAGACTAGGATGACATGCCCAGCACCTTGTCTTGCAAAATCAACCGCGGCTTGCCTCCCAATGCCTGAAGAAGCTCCCGTGATGAGGACTATTTTGCCTGCAAATTTCATGTATTCTTTGCACGGTGCCCGCATTTCTATTTTGTCGCACCGTTGCCATCTGCCGGCTTGCCGCCGGGTGGACCATCCCCAGTGGGCGGCTGGCCGAAGCTAGTGGTTGAAACCTTGCCCAAAGCAAGCCGCATTATGGCGACCCACATGATGACCAGTGGAACATGATACGTCGCAATGCGCCATGCAATTATCACGGTCAATCTAGGGTCACCCACTATGTCCCCTAGCGCTGGTATCCCGCTGAGGTTTGAAATGTACGCCCAGATCCCGAGCTCTGCAAGACCAGATCCGCCTATAGTTATTGGTAGGCTTGCCACTGCGGTTGACGCCGACGTAGCCATGAACGAATCAAAAAAACCAATATTCTCTGCGGTGTTTGCCAGGACCATGAAGGATAACCCATGAAAGACAAATGCTACGAAGGTTATCGCCATTCCAAACGCAAACGTCCTAATGGCCTTTTTTGAATTGAAATTTTCCCGGCTCATCTTGCACAAGTCAGCTATTGCAGAATTTGCAGAATTGATGAAGTTCTCAGCCTTCTCTTTTTTCATGAATTTCTCCGCTATTCTCTGTGAAAACGAAGGCAGCCGCAAGTTGCGCTTTGCTGAAAACAGTACAACAGCAAGCCATACTGCGAATGTTGGGATCGTTACCAAAATGATCCCGATGCCGGCTACACTCCCGCCCTTAGAGATAGCAAACGCGCCAGAGATAAACGCAAGCATCGAGCCCACAAAAACATCTGCAATGATTTCCATGGTTGCCACCCATGCGGCCTTGCCGGGTGGAACACCGTGCCTTGACAACCACGCTATCCTTACGAATTCCCCTCCCACGTACGACGGAGTGGTCTGCGTTACGAACTCGCCAGCCAACCTTGCCGAGATGGTTTTGGTGGTAGAGCTGACGTCGTAGCCGATAAAGCGCTTGATGAAGTACTTGAAGCGCACAGCTTGGAGCATGAACCTAGCAATTTCTGCTGCGGCCGAAGCCGCAAATGGCACGAGCCCTACAGCAAAGACGTCCTGCGGTGAGACCTTGGTAGTAAGAAAAAGTATAATGAAGGGCACTACGCTTACAGGAATGGCAACAAGTCGCCAGTTCAATTATTATAACTGTCTTTCATGCGGAGCGGTACTATAATAGTGTAAAGCAGATATACGCCAGCCCATGCTCCTTTGATGACAGTGAACGCGATATTTGTCACGGGCACGGCGGGGTCTGGAAAATCGCTTCTTACTTCAAGGCTGCTCCATTGGTATAGGGACAGTAACGCGTACCCAATAGTTCTGAACCTCGATCCCGGTGCAGTCAGCCTGCCCTACGACCCCGACGTCGACGTCCGCAACTACATCGACATCGCGACGCTGATGGAAAGCTACGGCCTTGGCCCCAATGGTTCACTGGTCATGGCAAGCGACATGATTGCCACCAAGATGGACGAGATACAAAAAGAGGTTGACGGACTGAATCCAGATTATGTTATCGTTGACACGCCGGGCCAAATAGAACTGTTCGCATTTAGGGCAAGTGGACCGTACTTTGCTGCAAATCTGCATGCAGACAATAAGGCCACAATATTTGCGTTTGATGGAATGCTTGTCTCGTCCCCGATCAACTTTGTGTCGATATCGCTCCTTGCGTCGTCTGTTAAGTTGCGGTTGAAAACTGCGCAAATAAACGTGCTTACAAAGCGCGACCTTATAATTGACAATCTGAAGAGCATCATGGACTGGGCCGGCTCACACACAGCGCTAGAACGCGCCCTTGAGGGCGATAAGGACGCTGAGTATTCGCTTCTCAGCAAAGACCTAGCGCGCAGCATGAGCAAGGGGGGCTTTGCCCAAGGTCTTATTGCGGTTTCGAGCGTCACGATGAATGGCATTGTCAACCTTACAGCCGCGCTTGCGCGAACTCTTAATCTTGGGGAGGACGGTTAAGATGGTTGTGATGTCTCGGACAGCGGTTGCACCTTGCTCCACTGCAAATCTAGGCCCAGGCTACGATGTGTTTGGCCTTGCCCTTGACGCCCTGAAAGACAGAGTTAGAATAACCCGGGCGGCAGGCAGCGGGAAAATAACGATCAAGAATAACGATACGGCAATCCCAGCAACAGCAGAATCTAACTCTGCCGGTCTCGTAGTAAAGAAGTTGATGTGTGACTTCCACATAAACGATGATATCGAGATTCATGTTACAAAGGGCGTGCCGGCCGGCTACGGCATCGGGAGTAGCGCTGCTTCGGCAGCGGCGGCTGCAATGGCATTCAATGCGCTTTACAATTTAAAGATTGACAAGAATAGGCTGGTGGAGTACGCGGCAGAAGGTGAGATTGCTAGCGCAGGTACAAAGCACTACGACAATGTCTCTGCTTCTTTGCTTGGAGGCTTCGTGGTATCCGGGCGTAATGGGCGGTTCATCAGGATCGAGCCGCCAAGAGACCTGTTCCTTGTCGTGGCAGTGCCCATTTCCATGCGTGTGCCGGAGAAAAAGACTGAAGTTGCAAGAAGCGTCCTTCCAAAAGAGGTGCCGCTAAAAAGCGTGGTCTACAACGTATCCGGCGCAGCCACTATCGTTGCAGGGTTTGCGCTAAAGGACATAGAAATGATAGCGACGGGCATAGATGATGTCATCGTCGAGCCGGCAAGAAAACAGCTGATCCCCGGCTACGATGGGGTGAAGCAAAACGCGATTTTGGCAGGTGCACTGGCAGTCACGATAAGCGGGGCAGGACCTTCAATCATTGCCTTCCTGAAAACCGGCAAGAATGCAAATAGAGTGGCCGCCGCGATGGCAAGAGGATTTGAGAACGTCGGCGTAAAGAGCAGGACGTTTGTCTGCAGGCCAAGCACCGGCGCCCGTTTAGTTTAATTATTTTTTGCCTTTATTAAGAAATGCAGACATCATTTTCTGCCTGTCTTCATGAGCAAAGCAGAGCGCCCAACCATAGATCTCTAGCCTCAAGCCTGTCTCGAGGTCCGAGTCCATTCCTCTATTTATCAACATCTTGCTAACCTTGACAGCGATAAAGCTGTTCTTTGTTATCTCCCTTGCGAGCGCCAAGCAGTCGTCCATCAGCTTCCTGTTCAATATTTTGGCCACTTCGGCACTCCTTTCCTTTTCTCTTGCAGGATCGCCTTTTACCTCTGGAGGCACTTTATCGTCCGGCCCAAGGCTAACAACCTTGTTGACAAGCCCGATCTGATGAGCCTCGTCCGCTGTTACCATTTTGCCGGTGAATATCATCTCTTTTGCCTTTGCCGGCCCTACAAGGCGCATGAGACGCTGCGTTCCGCCCCATCCAGGCGGAATGCCTATTGTAACTTCAGGCTGCCCGATCTTGGCGTTGTTTGAAGCGATGCGCATGTCGCACGCCATTGCCAGCTCGCAGCCGCCGCCAAGCGCAAAACCGTTGACTGCAGCGATTACCGGCTTCTCCAGCCGCTCTATCTTGTTTATCATGCCCTGCGCAGAAGTCGCGTACCTTTCTGCTTGCATAGGATCGATATTGACCATGTAGGAAATGTCTGCGCCCGCGCAGAAAGAGCGCTCGCCGGCTCCGGTCATGATAACGACCTTGATGCTATTGTCAGCTGCAAGAATGTCGACTGTCTTTGAAAGCTCGGCTATCACGTCCAAATTCATAGCGTTCAGCGCCTCCGGCCGGTTTATCCTCACAATTGCGATACCACCCTGCGGTTCAAGCTGAATGTACTTCATGCTAGACATGGTGAGGCTAGGCAGCATTCCTTTCAATAAAATCGTATTGGTCACAGGCGGGTTAGGGTTAAAAGCAGGCCGTAAGTGATTGCTATCCGTGGTTCGGCTCCAGCGCTCTAATACAAACAGAATAGAAGACGCAGACATTGTCGTAATAGGCGTTCCTGACGAGTCTAGATCGCATGCCAAGCGCAAGGGGACCAGCAGGGCTCCCGACGTGCTGAGGATAGCGTCTAACGAGTCTGAGTTCTTTGAGCGCGGCGGCAAGTTGATTCCAACATGCCCCATGCGGGGCGAGTTTGAGGACAAGCGCATATTTGATGCCGGAAACGTCGCGAGCAAGCAGGAGCTGCGCAATATGGTGTCAGACATTGTGTCGCACGGCAAGCTGCCAATCATAATAGGAGGCGACCACTCGCTTACCACGGAGACACTCCAGGCAGTGTCTGGAGCTGTTGGCAAAAAACTTTCTCTTTTGTATTTCGACGCTCATCCCGACTTTGTATCTTCTACGAGGAACTACTACGGGTCGGTGCTGACCGATTCTGCGCAATCGCTCAACTTGCGCAAGAGTATGCTAATAGGTACACGAGCTGCAGAGAGGGAAGAGATAGAAAATGCAAGGGTGGCAGGATTAAAGATCGTAAACCCGCTGGATATAGCCGAGTTTGGAGTGAAAAGGGTGGCGAAGATGATAAAGGCGCGAACTGCCGGCTCCATGATATATATTTCAGTGGACCTCGACTGTGTCGACCCTGCCTCTGCCCCCGGGGTGTCAGTCCCGTCGCCGGCAGGGTTGGCCGCCATTGAGTTGATCTATCTGCTAAACGACGTAATCAGCAGCGGAAGAGTGGTTGGAATCGACATTGTAGAACTTACCCCCGATTATGACATCAATGGCATGACGGCCACACTTGCAGCCAGAATACTCTCAGAATGCATCGCGTCAGTCTAGCGCACGAGCTTGAGCGAATAGTGGTGTGAAAATAATGTAGATGACCC
>CBQWHN010000024.1:0-11027 GCA_967728685.1 uncultured Nitrososphaera sp. | reverse complement strand
CCGGTTTGCTTGACTACGCCCACAACTTCGTGGCCGGGCACGACAGGCAAGTGAGAAGGAGAACCAAACTTTTTCCAGTCGCCTTCAATGAGGTGCAGGTTTGATCGGCAGACGCCGCACGCCTCTATTTGAAGCAAGAGTTCGCCTTTGCCCTTTGGCACAGGCTTGTCAATCGACGTCAACTTCAGCGGCCGGGTTTCTATTGGAGCAAGCTTTGTCAGAAGCATTGCCCGCATCTTTTCTGTCATGACTTATCATCGCCGCTTTCCGGGATTTATTCTCATTGTACAGCACAGAAGGTACGCAATCAAGGTGCCGGCGTTCTCTACCTTTCGCTTCGAGATCAGCTGACGCAATTGCTTGACCGTTACTGTTTCGATGCTGATCTGTTCACCGCTGTCGTGCCTCATCACGCTTGTCCTTGCCAAACCTGTCGCCTTGAAAACATGAACAGACTGCTTTGTCCGACTAACAGATGGGTGGTAGGAGTAAAGGTATTCGAGTTTCTTTGCCCTGTACCCTGTCTCCTCTTCAAGCTCCCTTTTGGCTGCTTCAAGTGGTTCCTCTTCATTCTCAACCTGACCGGCCGGAAATTCTAGTAGCACTTTGCCGACTGGGTAGCGGAACTGCCTTATCATTAGAACCCTTCGCCTGTCAATAAAAGGCACAACAATAACCACGTCTGAAGAGTAGTATTTTGTGTAGGTCAGGATATTGCCCTTTGGTGTCCTGACCCTGTCTTGATATAGTTCGATATAGACTGTCTTGCCGTCTCCGGCCTTGAATATCTCTTTGCTTTCAAGGCACTCCCAGCCCCGTGTCATTCATTCAAGTACCGGAATGGCAGATAATAAATGATAATTCCTAATAATCGTATAAAATTTGCATGTTCTAACACCAGAACAATTAGGTAGTAATGGCATCAAGGGCGCACCTTAAATTTGGCTTCTCACAATAAATCATCGTTATCAATGAGCGACCAACAGAACAACGAACTTGAGCGCAGGCTTTCGGGCAGGACCCTGCAGGTCTATCTCTATCTGCAAAACAAGAAGGAACCCTCAGGCATAAGGGAGGTGCAGCGTGATCTCGGACTGTCAAGCCCTAGCGTAGCTGAATACCAGGTTGAAAAGCTGGTAGAAATGGAGCTTGCCGGGCGCGATAGCTATGGCAGGGTCTTTGTAACAAGAAAAGTTAAAGTCAAGGCAATGGCCTCGTACGTCAACTTTGGCCGCTTCACTGTGCCGCGCCTTGCGTTTTACGCGAGCATCTTTACGACGATCGCTGTGCTTTATGTCATTTTTAATTTCAATAGTCTGAGCGTATACGGAATCGCAACTCCTACTGGAGCCGCGGCGATTTTCTGGTTTGAAGCGTGGAAGCTGTGGAAGTATCGCCTGATTAAAGCGAGAAAGTCGCCCGAAAAGGATTACTTTTGGGTCTCACTCATGCCTGGTCTTGCCGCTCTCGCTGTGTTCATAGCTGGCGGCTTTTTCCTGTTTTACTATGTCGAGCCAAACGGTCTTGTAGTAACGACCCCGCCGCCCGCCGATTCAAGTAGCCTGCCTTTCCAGTCAAGTCCAACAGGTTCGCTGACAGTCGACGACCTTCCCGCCCCTCAGAGAAATAGCGGCAGCCTTTTCTGGCTTGGTTATTCACCCATGCAGATTACGATCTTCTTGTTTGCAGGCACTCTTGTATCTGGTTTTGTGGTCTACCTTATGGTCAAATACCGCTGCGACGGCGACGACGTTCTAGTGTCAGAACAGGAATGGAGTTAGACGTTCGGAACGCAGGATTATCAGGGCTGCGCGCATCTATGTATGCATGAAACAACTAATTTTGATGGCAATCGCAGCGGGAATTCTGGCTGTGACGCCAGTGCAGCAGTCGTACGCACAATACGTAGACGGCGGAGCGGGTGTAACCCCTGAGATCCTGCAAAGATGCGAACAACTAAAAATACCAAGAACCCAGTGCACCGAGTATACCGTCCTCCAGGCTGAGCGGATTGAGATTGCAAAGTCCGGCGAAGGGTCAGGCACTTCAATGCTTGCGACAGAATCAGGCCAGATGGTTGTCTTTATCGGAATACTTGGCGCGATATTTGGCAGCGTTGCAGGCGCGTTTTTCATGATGGGCAGGAAGACAAAGCAGGTCCCTGCTTGACCACTTTGTCTTTGGTGGTGTTATGGCGTACTGCAACGGCATCTGCGGCCGTTACCGGTCAAGCACGCTCGAAGAGTCGAGGCTGCGCTACGCCTTTGGCGACAAGTGGTGCTGCTACTGTAGTGTATTTATCAAGTGGAATGGGAGAGACTGTCCCTGCTGTCGGACTCGGCTGAGGACAAGGCCAATGAGGAAAAGCTCTAACATTTTCTGTTGAATGACAACTTGTAAACTCAAACTACTTGCAGCCTAACACTTAAGAATTAGTCAGGAATCCTAGATTCTGAAAATGCCTCTTCGTGCAAGCCAGATCAAGTCCCCGGAAAATATCGGCAAGGAAGTCACGATCAGGGGTTGGGTCCATAGGCTGCGCAAACAGAAGGAAAACGCGTTCGTTCTTGTTCGGGACGACAGGGGTGGCGTGATACAGTGCATATTTTCTGCCGACCAGGTTGTGGGCATGACGATAGAATCGTCGATCGAAGTCATGGGCGTCGTGAGCCAGGACGCAAGGGCTCCGGAGGGAGGCTACGAGATAAAGGGCAAGAACATCAAGGTGTTCAATGTCGCCGGGACAGATTACCCAATAGGTGAGTACCAGAGCGACGAGCTCCTACTTGACAAGAGGCATCTGGCGCTTCGCACGCGCAAGATGGTTGCAATGGCAAAGATAAGGGCGACAGTGCTAGACCTTGGCCGGCGGTGGTTTGTGGACAACGACTGGATCGAGGTAACCGCACCCACGATAGTAAAGGGAGCGGTGGAGGGAGGCTCGACATTATTTAAGTTGAAATATTTTGATGAGGAGGCATACCTTTCGCAGAGCGCGCAACTGTATTTAGAAGCCATGATATTCTCGCTCGGGCCAGTCTGGAGCCTAACGCCTTCATTCAGGGCAGAAAAGTCACGCACCGTCAGGCATCTGGCAGAATTTTCCCACTTGGAGGCCGAGGCGCCCTGGGTAACGCTTGAAGATATCCTGAAGGTGCAGGAACAGCTCGTGTCACATGTCATCCAGAGCACGATTAAAGAGCGGGCTGAAGAGCTGGCGTACCTGAAGCGCGACATAACAGACCTGAAAAAAGTCGAGCCGCCTTTTGAGCGGCTTCCTTATGTCAAGGCGATTGAAATACTAAGCTCAAAAGGCTTCACGATCGCACAAGAAGACGGGAGCAAGCGCGAAATCCGGGCAGGCGATGACCTTAACATAGATTCAGAGCGCGAGCTGACAAAGGATGCTGACAAGCCAATATTTGTCGTAGGCTACCCGATTGCTGTTAAGCCATTTTACGTCAAGGAAGACCCGGACCATGCGGGTGTCGGGCTTGCAGCGGACATGCTTGCGCCGGCAGGCTTTGGCGAGATAACAAGCGGTGGACTGAGGGAAGACAACATTGTCTCGATGACTGAGCGAATCAAAAAGGAAGGGCTCAACCCCGCAGCTTACGATTGGTACCTTGATCTGCGAAGATACGGATCGGTGCCCCACGGCGGCTTTGGGCTTGGTATCGAGCGCCTTATGCGGTGGATAACAAACGTGGACGACATCAAGGATACGGTGCTCTTCCCGCGTACAATGTCGCGCGTTACACCTTAGCTGCGGATTCCTCCCATTCGCGCAAAGCGTGTTAGCATGAATGCAATGCCGACAAGCATTGCGGTTCCGATAAAGACAACACTAGCTGGAAATTCAGGAGTGGCCACGATATTGAATTGTGCACTTTCTACAAAGGGTCCCGGATCTCTAGAACCTGCCGCGTTTATATTGACAACAACTGTCGCTGGGCCCGTAGAATTGTCATTGAAGCTTACTGTCTGTGTTTCCGGAGAACTCGGTGCAAACTGGTCCTTGAGGTCTTTTAAGACGTTGCCATGCGAGTCTGTAACCTTGAAGTCGTAGCTGACATCCTGCACGGCAGCATGGCTACTGTCAAAGAAGCTGATCTGGAATGAGACGTCCTTACCTGATTGTATTTCTGCCGGCGACCAGTCAAGGTCAACGAAGTATGTGCCTCTCGCTGTCCTCTCCTCAAGAGGTGGCGTGGGCACTTCCATCACGCTTGCAGGCGTGGTCGGCTTGCCCGTTCCGGTGGCTAGAAGTTCAAAGGCATACTGGACCGGCGGCTGGCCAGTTGTCACATCCGCGTAAGTCTGAGCCTTTACGGGAAATGGGAACTCATTTGCAATCCAGATCGTATTGTCTATAGATTTGTGATAAATGATCTTTGTAGTGTCAAATATCCCTCCTTGCACGGTGATTTTCTCAGTTCCTGCGGGCTTGATCTCTGAACCGCCAATGGACGCAATCTTGCCCCACGAAGCTGCAGTTAGGGATTGCCCTGGTTTTGGCACGTACGCCGAAAGCCACTGAAGCGAATCCTTGTAAGCGTTGATGTAGGGCATGATTTCGTTTGGGATGTTGGAGCCGGCAAGAACACTCATGTCAAGCGAGCCCAGCTTCAGCGTGCCGTTGAAGACTCTGCCTTGGTCAACCACAAACACCGGAGCTATCCAGTCGCCGCTCACATCCTGCTTTTGGAAGTAAATTGTCATATCAAAAGGCGCACCATTGTTTGTATCGAGGTCCTGGATCCTATAAGTCACGTACGTATCTTGCTTGGCGCCTTCGCCGACGTACCACTTGTCATCGGCAGCATAAGCATAATTGACACCCGAAAAGGTGCTAATTGACAACAAGGCCGTAATAATCACCGTACTAGAAAGCAAGGTGTTTAAAGCTAAACAGGATATTATCATCCGCTTTCTGGCATGAAACCATGACCTGTGATTATTGTTGATACCCATCTTCACACCAATACAGAAAAATTGCTGTATCAAAGTTCCCGTAATCGCATTCATTGCGTTTTGCCTCTAGTTCAATTTAGTTGCTGAAGGATATAACGGATGATTAACCTTGTTAATCGAACTTGATTACATATTTGTCCCACAACTCCGAGTTTCCAGATTAGATCCTAAACGCAAAGATATGCAGTCCATCGCGTAATTTGCAAAGGTTTTAAACTGCATTCGTAGACATTTACCGTTATTGCAAGAGTCGTTTCTTGAGGCCGCAAGAAAGCGTGTTTTGCTTTTCGACGGTGCGATGGGAACCGAGATCCAACGGCTCAACCCTAAGCCGGAAGATTTCCCGGACGGCAAAGAAGGATTTAACGACGGCCTCAACCTCTCAAAACCGGAGTGGATAAAGGAGATCCACAGAAGCTACCTCAAGGCAGGAGCCGATTGCATCGAGACCAACACGTTTGGCTCAAACAAGTTCAAGCTAGCTGAATATGGATACGGCGACAAGACCATCGAGTTCAACAAAAACGCAGCCCAACTTGCAAGAGAAGTGTGCAACGAGTTTAAGGACAGACGGAGCTACGTCATTGGCTCGATGGGACCCACCGGATATCTGCCAAGCTCAAACGACCCTGACCTCGGACAAAAGCCGCTTGACGAGATCCGCGAAGCGTTCATGTTGCAGGCTGAAGGCCTGATCCTTGGGGGAGTTGATGCGCTGCTAGTAGAGACAAGCCAGGACATACTGGAGGTCAAGTTGGCGATTGAAGCCTGCCACGAAGCGATGGAAAAAATAGGCAAAAGAGTACCAATAGTCGCAAACGTTACCCTAGATCAATATGGCAAGATGCTGCTTGGGACAAACGTACAAGCCGCCTACACTACTGTAAGCGACATGAAGATCGACGCGTTCGGGCTCAACTGCTCGACCGGTCCGGCCGAGATGGCATCAAGCGTGAGGTGGCTGGGCGAGCAAGGCCTCCCCATTTTGGTGATGCCAAACGCCGGCATGCCTCACAACGAAGGCGGACGTGCAATCTACAAGATGTCTCCAAAAGAGATATCTGGTGAGCTGGCAGAATTTGTCGGCAAGTACGAACACGTAAGAATGATTGGAGGATGCTGCGGCACAAATCCGCAGCACATCGCAGAGTTGAGAAAAACTCTTGACAGCTCTAATACCAAGTAGTTGTCTGTTCTTCAACTACAACCTTGGGCCTGCGCCGCTCTGAAGCAATGTCCTTGTAGAAATATTCAATTCCTACCTTGCCAAAACCCCTTATCCTTTTGATCCTTCCCTGGACCGTAAGACGCGTAATAGCAAATCTTACGTCCTGCCTGCTGCCGATCAGTTGGTCAAGGTCCTTACTGGTGATCTTGCCACTTTTGCTCCTTATTACAGCATATACTGTCTCTATGAGGCCGGCAGGGCCATTCTTGAAGTTGAATTGTTGAATTGTAGCCATGCTTCTTACTTGCTTTTTTGTTATAAAACAGGCAAGGTAGAATTTTCGGTATATTGTTTACTTTTCTTGACTTTCTGTATAGCAAATATAATGGCTTAATAAATAAAGCATCACTTGGTCCCACGAGTAAGCTCAGCTCTGAAGGCAGTGGATCTGAGGCAAGAGCCCCCGCCCCTGATAATAGGCGAGCGCCTTAATACCCAAGGGTCTAGGAGGGCAAAGGAGCTCGTCCTTGCGAACGACTTTGATGGGCTGGTGGACCTTGCAAGGGCGCAGGTAGAGGATGGTGCGCACTGCCTTGACGTGTGCGTTGCGACCACCGAGCGGTCTGATGAGCTCGAGTTCATGACAAGATTGGTGAAGCGCTTGAGCCTTGAGATAGAAGCGCCACTGGTCATCGACTCGACCGATCCCAAGGTTGTTGAAGCTGCTGTAAAGCAGATACCCGGCAGGCCAATCGTCAACTCGATAAACCTCGAAGGCGATGGCTCGCGCTTCCACGCACTGGCGCCCCTGATGGCAAAGTACGGGCTTCCTGCTATAGCGATGTGCATCGGCCCAAAGGGAATGGCGAAAACCGCGGAGGAAAAGCTGGATACCGCGCAATTGCTTTACGACACTGGCAAGAAATACGGGTTGCAGGCCTGGCAGTTCATCTTTGATGTGCTTACCTTTACGCTTGCTACTGGGGAGGCAGAGTTTGCTGACTCTGCCAAGAACACTCTTGAAGGAATCAGGATGCTCAAAGAAAAGTTCCCCGAGTCTTTTACCACGTTAGGGCTTAGCAATGTGAGTTTCGGCCTTTCGGTAAGCGCAAGAAAGGTAGTCAATTCAGTATTCCTTTACCACGCGCTAAAGGCAGGACTTGACACCGTCATCATCAACGCTCGCGACGTCATTCCGTATCCAGAAATCAGCGAGCCGCAAAAAAGGCTGGCAGAGGATCTAATTTTCAACAAGCATTCAAACGCGCTTGCAGAGCTCATCGCACACTTTGAAGGCGCCAAGGCAGTTGCAACTGGGTCCAAAAGGGTTGAAGTCGATCCGAGCTGGCCCGCTGACAAGCGCTCGTACTTCCGCATTGTCAATAGGCTGAAAGAGGGAATAGAAGACGACGTGGTAGAAGCAATAGCCAACCGCGTCAAGAGGGGCGAGCTGGTCAGAAATGAGGGCAGGCTAGCGCTCAAGGCACCAACAAAAGAAGCTGCACACGAGGCTGCGGTTGAAACACTCAACGAGGTCTTGCTTCCTGCAATGAAGGAGGTTGGTGACAAGTTTGGCGCCGGCGAGCTGATTCTACCATTTGTGCTAAAGTCAGCAGAGTGCATGAAGGCAGCAGTCGCCGAACTGGAGAAATATCTGATCAAACAAGAAGGAGTGAGCAAGGGAAAACTTGTCCTGTGCACAGTCTATGGCGACGTGCACGATATAGGCAAGAATCTGGTAAAAACAATTTTTGTGAACAACGGCTACACGGTCTACGACCTTGGCAAGCAGGTGCCACTGCAAAAGATCTTGGAGAAAATAAATGAAGTCAACGCTGACGCGGTGGGGCTGTCAGCGCTTTTGGTTTCGACGTCAAAGCAAATGCAGTATTTCGTCGAGCATGCACTTGAGAACGATATGAAAGTTCCGGTGCTCTGCGGAGGAGCGGCCATCAACAGCAACTACATCAACAGGATAGCAAAAGCGGAAGGCATCTACGGGTCAGGAGTTTTCTACTGCAAGACAGCATTTGACGGTCTGAGGGTGATGAACAAGCTGATGTCACCCGAACGCAAGCAGTTCGTTGGCGAATGGCATCGAAAGCTGGAAAAATGGGACGAGCGGCAGACAGTCGCGGTGGACCAGTCGGGGTTGCCTCATAGCGGCATAAAGCCGGTGGAGCCGCCAGCCCCGCCTCACGTAAACAAGCCGGTTAGGATCGTGCCCTCGCAGGTAAAGCTCGACGAAGTGTGGAAGTTTCTCAACAAAAAATCGCTCTTTGTGCTTCAGTGGGGAATGAGGGGTAAGGGCGACAGCGATCCGGACGCGCTAAAGTTGTTCAATGAATGGAAGGAACGCGTGATAAAAGAAAAGTTGTTCGAGCCACGCGCAGTCTATGGCTACTACAGGTGCCACAACCTGACGCCATACAAGGGAGGAACCGGCAGAATGGCAGTCGATCTAGCAAGTGGCAAGCAGTTAACATTTGAATTCCCGCGCTCGTCAAAGGACAAGCATCTGTGCCTTGTAGACTTTTTTGGCAAGGACGACATCATCGCGTTCCAGACCGTGACTGCCGGCAACAGGGTTACAGAAATAATCGACAAATGGAACAAGAGTGACATGTACACCGACGCCTATTACTTGCACGGCCTTGCTGTCGAGACGGCCGAAGCGATGGCGGAATGGATCAATGCCAAAATTCGCGATGAGCTAAAGATTGGGAAAAACCGCGGTTTGCGCTACAGCTGGGGGTATCCAAGCTGCCCAGACATCTCGCAGCACCACCTCGTGTGGCAGATACTCGATCCTGCAAAATCCGGCATGACGCTCACAGAGTCAGGCCAGATAGTGCCAGATCAGTCAACTGCAGCTCTAGTCGTACATCACCCCGAAGCGGAATATTTCGTGCTTTAAGTAAGGTGCAGGTGACCAACCACGCCAGAAATTACTGCCATTCTTAAGTAGCTGCAAGTGTAAGTGGAAAGATGATGGAATCTGCGAGTGAAGTAGCCAAGCGAGAGATTCTCAGCTGGCCCGGCGTGACAGTGCACGATCACCGTTTTGGTGGTCTCGAATTTCGCGTCAACGGAAGGGAGATGGGGCACATGCATGGGGACGAGCTGGCAGACCTGCCGCTACCAAAAGACGTCGGCAAAAAGCTCATAGCTCAAGGGAAAGTCTCGCCACACCACTTTATCCCGCAATCTGGCTGGATAAGCTATTACATCAAAGGAGCACACGACGTTTGTGGACTGATAGAACTGTTCCGCATGCAGTATGAACGCATGACAGGTTACAATAACAAGAAATCTGCTCCCATGTCCCCGGCTCAAACTCCCTGATGTCAGACTGTGACCCTCCGGCAAACAGCCCGGGTGTATGCTCTAGCTGTTGCAATAGCCTGTCAAACTTGATATTCAGCTCGCTGATGGTCTTTTCGATCCGGCCCGTTCCGGCACTTCCTACATTTCCGCAGCTACCAAAGACAATCATCTCAAAATTTCTTTGATAAGATTATATTGTTACAGGATATACATTTTCACAGTTGTACCTAAAAAGGGGTTACATCATGCTGATTGGTGGCGGAGCAGCTACGGTGATAGGTTTTGCCATATCAACCTATTTGCTAGCTGATTCCACCTACAGCATAAAGCCAAATGATCGACTAGTTTTACAGCAATTCTTTCCCAATAATGGCTCACAAGGCGTTTACAACATTTCATTTCCATCTTTTGAAGGGCAGGCCACTCTCAAAATTATGGATTCGTCAAATCAAACAATTGTTGAAAAAACTATTGTGCCGCCAATAGTCAGCGAAACCTTTGTGATTATGGAAAGTGGCTATTACACCTTGGTTCTTACCAACCCTTCATCCGAGAAAACTCTTGATGCGACCATACTCTTTGGAGATCGGGAATCATATGCAACTACAGAGCAATTAATATTCAGCTTTATGGTTATTGCAGGAATCATTACAGCAATAGCCGGCGCCGTCATAACAGTCTTGGACAGGCGGAAGATAAACAAGATGAGGCAGTATGGCGACACTAGTGATCTGGTGTAGTTGATACAGTATGGCTAAGCTTGAAGTTAGAAACATTGGCAAACAATTTGTAGCGGTGCAGGGAGGCGATACAAAGCTTATCACCGCAGTGAGGGAAATCAATCTATCAATCGATGATGGGCAGTTCGTTTGTTTGGTGGGGCCCTCGGGCTGCGGCAAGACTACGCTGCTAAATATTCTGGCGGGGCTTGACAAGCCCACAGAAGGCGAAGTGATCCTTGACGGCCACCCGGTGACGGAAACTGGCCCCGACAGAGTTGTAGTTTTCCAGGAAAACGCGCTTTTTCCCTGGCTCAAGGTTGCGGACAATGTTGAGTTTGGGCTAAAGATGGTTGGTGTTGAAAAAGACAAGAGGCATGAGCGGGCGATGCAGTACCTTGAGATGATGCAGCTGACAAAGTTTGCCAACGCGTACACCTACCAGCTGTCAGGAGGCATGAAGCAGAGGGTAGCGATAGCGAGGGCACTTGCAATAGATCCCGAAGTGCTTCTAATGGACGAACCATTCGCGGCTCTTGATAGTCAGACGCGCGATCTCTTGCTTGTTGAGTTGCAGTTGATCTGGGCACGCACAAAAAAGACGATAGTGTTTATCACACACAACATACTCGAGTCCGTTGTGCTCGGAGACAAGGTCGTGGTATTTACAAAGAGGCCTGGCACGGTAAAAAGAGAGATAGCAGTAAACTACAGAAGGCCGCGGCTGCCGGAGGATGAAAACCTGCAGCCTTACTATCGGCAGGTCATTGATGCAATGAAGGGTGAAATATCTGGGAGAGACGACGATGGAGTCACTTGAGCTGCTTCAAAAGCTCCAG
>CBQWHN010000023.1:0-11406 GCA_967728685.1 uncultured Nitrososphaera sp. | reverse complement strand
AGCTCGGGGTGGAACGAAGTCCCAATGATGTTCTTTTGCTTCACTGCCACTACCTTGTTGTTGAGTTTCGCGATTACCTCGACGTCCTTGCCAACCTCGCTTACCGCCGGGGCCCTGATGAACACTCCCCTAAATGCTTCTTTGCCAAGTATTCCTATATCGATGTCAGCCTCGAACGAGTCGCCCTGCCTTCCAAAAGCGTTGCGCTCGATCACAATGTCAAGGTTGCCTATCAGTTTTTGTTTCGTGTCACCGATAACCCTGTCAAACACCCTACGGGAAAGCATTATCATGCCAGCACATGTGCCAAGCACCGGCATGCCTTCTGAAATGCGCTTCTTCATGAGCGGCAATGATCGTTGTATGGCTGCGAGCGTGCTCTGAACGGTGCTTTCGCCTCCAGGCAAAATGAGACCGTCTACCTTTTCCACGTCTTCCGGGTAGCGCACAAGCTCGATGTTCCCCTCTACTTGCAGCTCTTGAAGTGCATGTTTTGTTGCCGCAACATTTTCTTCAATGTCGCCCTGAAAACCCAATACGCCGATTATCACAGATTTCTTCCTGCTGCTCAAGCGTGCTGGCCCCTTTCCTGCATGCGAAGCTCCAGGTTCTTGGTGTCCATTCCTAGCATAGACTTCTTTTCATCAACCATCTTTTGCGCCTCCATTACAATCTTGGCATCGTCGTAGAAGGTTGTCGCAAGCACCACCGCCCTAGCCCTCTGGGCCTGGTCATCTGACTTGAAGATGCCAGAACCTACAAAAATACCGTCGCAGCCAAGGTTCATGAGCAGCGCCGCATCGGCCGGTGTGGTAATGCCGCCAGCCGCAAAATTGACGACGGGCAGCCTTCCAATTCGCGCTGTTTCTTCTACAATTGCATACGACACCTTCAATTCGCGCGCAGCCTTCATCAGCTCCTGCTTGTCATTGTCCTGGTAATGCGATCGCAACTTGCGTATCTCATTGTTGACCATCCGTATGTGAGTGACTGCTTCTGCTACGTTGCCGGTCCCCGGCTCACCCTTCGTCCTTATCATGGAGCAGCCTTCTTCGATCCTACGCAATGCCTCGCCCAGGTTCCTGCCGCCATTGACAAATGGTGTCGTAAAATCCCACTTCCAGATGTGGCGCTCCTCGTCTGTAGGCGTCAGCACCTCGCTTTCATCAATCATGTCAACGCCCGTTACTTCAAGCACCTTTGCTTCGTCAATGTGTCCAATCCTGCACTTCGCCATTATCGGGATGGTAACAGCATCCATTATCTCCTGGATTACCTTGATGCTCGCGGTCCTTGCAACGCCGCCCGCCTTTCTGACATCATATGGCAGTTTGTCAAGGACCATGACCGCCACTGCGCCGGCCTCTTCGGCAATGATCGCCTGCTCGACATTTGTCACGTCCATTACCACACCGTGCTTGCACATGTGAGCAAAGCCTCGTTTCAATAGAGTGGTCCCGTGAACCATGCGCGTATTCTCAACAATTTCCACCTTAATGCCCTTAGGTTTAGACTCGGTGGCAACGAGGGATATCGTCATTATATACAACTCATTCACTCAAATGCTCTATATATTTTCTGTCAGATGTGCCTTTCAATAACCGCGTCCAATTGCGTTCCAATGTTCCTTACTATGGAGGGAACCGAGACTTCGGAGGCTTCTAGGTTGACCCAAGTAATAGTCTTGAAATTACCGCCGGACTCTAGCTTGAGCGTGTACTTTGTCACGTTGGCAAGGCCATCTTTTTGTGGGTAGTACGTCGCCCCCGCCTGCATAAAGCCTGTTGTAAGTATCAGGCCCTTCAGGCCGTTCATTTCTTCGTTGCTTATTGTGAACCTCTTTTCGTCTGGCAAGCCAGTCAAATTGCGATAAACAGCATAACGATCGTTCTTAATTACCAAGTCTTCGGTGCTTGCTGCAATGAGCCGGGTGTCTTCTATTCTGGTAAGGTTTTGCCTGCTGTATTCGATGTTTAGATCTTGTTGTTCAGCTGGCTGGCTGCCAATACCGGGCATGGCTACAAGCGCAACCATCGCGGCAATGATGGCTACAATAGCTATCAGGAACTTGTTGACCATTAAGATCTCTGCGCAGACCTGATGTAGTTCAGCAATCCTCCGGCCACCAGCACTTGTCTCTGTCTCTGCGTCAGGTCAACCTTGAGAGTTAGCCTGTGATTGTCTGTCACAGCCTCCATAGTGTTGCTTCCATGTTTCAGGCTACCAACCACATTTTCTATCGCTAGCGGTGTGCCCTGGGCAAGCAGGTCAAAGTCGGAGGCGTTCTGGAAATCGAACGGGATTATGCCAAAGTTGATGAGGTTTGCCCTGTGGATTCTGGCAAACGATTTTGCAATCACTCCTTTTACGCCGAGGTACATCGGCGCGAGCGCTGCGTGCTCTCTGCTCGAGCCTTGGCCATAGTTCTCGCCTCCAACTATAAAGCCGCCGTGCTTTTCCTTTGCCCTTTTCGCGAAGTCAGGGTCAAGCCAGTAAAAGACATACTCGCTTATAGCCGGCACGTTGCTTCTAAGAGGCAGTATCTTGGCTCCTGCCGGCATGATTGCGTCTGTGCTGATGTTGTCGCCAACTCTTATCAACACTTCGCCCTGAAGCACCGCTTCCATCGGTTGGTGCAGCGGGAGCGGTCGTATGTTTGGTCCCCTAGAAATTTCCAAATTGTCCGCGTATTGCGCAGGAGCCGGCGGCACGATACCAGAGTCATCAATTACAAACTTGTCAGGCCACGGGATGTTTGGATACTCTCCGAGGTCCCGGGGATCGGTTATCTTACCTGTGACGGCGCAGGCCACGCATACTTCGGGCGATGTTAGGTAGACTTTGTCGTCCTTTGTGCCGCTCCTGCCAGGCCAGTTGCGATTGAATGATCTTATTGAAACCCAATCTGTGCCCGGAGCCGAACCCATGCCAATGCACCCCTGGCAGCCACTCTCTAGCAGGCGCGCGCCTGAAGCAATAATGTTGTATATCGATCCATCACGAGCCACAGTCTCAAGCACCTGTTTTGAGCCGGGATTGATAGCCATCGTGACATTCGGGTGCACTTTCTTGCCTCTGAGAACGTGCGCCACTGTCATCATTTCAACATAGCTGGAGTTTGTGCACGAGCCGATGAGCACTTGATGTACGTCCTGGCCCTGCACGTCGCGCACCTTGTGCACCGCGTCAGGCGAGCCGGGTAGTGCGATCATGGGCTCTAGTTCGCTGAGATTGATCTCCATGTTTTCGTTGTACTCGTGGCCGGGGTCTGCGGCAATACGCCTGTAGTCTTGCGGCCTGCCCTGGCGCGCCATATAATCCTGCGTGATTTCGTCAGACTCGAACAGCGACGTCGTAGCACCAAGCTCGGCTCCCATGTTACATATCGTGCCCCTCTGTGGCACTCCAAGGCTCTTGATCCCCTCTCCATAGTATTCAAAGATCTTGCCAACTCCTCCCTTGACTGTCAGCCTGCGCAGCATTTCGAGTATCACGTCCTTGGCAGTGACCCATGGTCTAAGCCTGCCTTTCAGCTTCACACCCACGATTTTTGGCATCTTGGTGTAGAATGGCGCGCCGGCCATCGCCACTGCAACATCCAGGCCGCCGACGCCTATTGCCATCATGCCTGCGCCACCTGCAGTCGGCGTGTGGCTGTCAGAGCCTATCAGCAATTTGCCCGGAATCGAAAAGCGTTCAAGGTTCACTTGATGACAGATGCCGTTACCTGGTTTGCTGTAATGGATGCCGTACTTTGCGGCAAAAGTTTGCAGAAACCTGTGATCGTCGCCATTTTCAAACCCTGTTTGCAAAATATTGTGGTCTACATAGATGGCGGCGTGCTCTGCCTTGACACGGGGCATGCCCATAGCCTCAAACTGTAGGCATGCCATAGTGCCTGTTGCGTCCTGCATGAGCACGCGGTCTACCTTGAGTCCTATCTCCTGACCCGGTTCCATCTTGCCTTCTGCCAAGTGATCCGATATTATCTTCTGAGCGAGATTTAGTGAAGCCATTGCCTGAGGATTCTAGCAAAGATTGGATATTTAATGCCTTATTCTGCCGAGCTATCAGCTATAGTCAGCTGCTCGATCTCCTGAATCTTCAACTCTGCCGCAGCGAGGAGTCAGTCACGGTCAGGTAAATAAATAAAAGTATAATTAGTTTGTCGGCGTGGACATCTACGAGAATGGCAGGCACGACGACCGAAGAAGCGACTTGCGAGAACTGTGGTAACCCCATTGATGCCTGCATGTGCGTCTGCCCATACTGTGGCCAGAAGGACTCGTGCGAATGCTGCCTCTACGACGCGGCAACGGGTGGCTAGTTCTAAAGCAATAAAAGAAGGACAAACGAAGGAACCACATTGGAAAAAACAACCACAAACTCCCTGAGCTGGGTAATAGGTGGGGCTCAGGGAAGCGGCGTCGATTCAGCCGCAAATATATTTTCGCGTGCTTGCGCTGCCGGAGGGCTCAACGTATTTGGGAAGAGGGAATACTACTCCAACATCAAGGGCGAGCACAGCTACTTTACAGTGAGGGTGAGCGATAGGCCTGTGCACGCGCATGTGAATGAAATAAACACGCTTGTCTCTTTTGACGCTGAAACTGTCTTCCGCCACTTTGAAGATGTGACTGCGGACGGCGCGATAATATACGACACTGATGTCGCCAAAACTTTGCTTGATGAAACACCGACAGTCGACGACTATGCGTCCACGCGCATCAAGAAGACACTACAAAAGGCTGGCCTTGGGTTCACCGTTCAAGACGCACTAGAGCACGCAAAAAGGCGTGGTGTGATGTTGTTTCCAATGCCTTTCTTCCAGCTCCTCAAAGAGTTTGCACAAAAGGCCAACGACCCCGCACTCAGCAAGCTGACAAGGATGGTCAACGTCATGGCACTGTCTGCCTCGATGGCAATAATGGGTTTTGATAGCGGAGTACTTGCCAGGGCGATCCAATTTATCTTTCGCGCAAAGAAAAAGGTCGCAGACCTTAACGTCAGTGCATCGGCCCACGTATACAACTATGCCAAGGCGAAATTTGCTGGAAGCAACTTTGCATACCGGCTGAAAACAAGACCTATCGGAGCGAACATGATAATAGTGCAGGGAAACCAATCATCAGCCCTTGGCAAGATGGTAGCCGGTTGCCGGTTCCAGACATACTACCCGATAACGCCGGCGTCGGATGACAGCGAATTCCTCGAGGCAAACGAAATACTGGACCTCAACGACTCAGGCAAGAAGGGATCGACCGTGGTTGTTCAAACCGAGGACGAGATCGCCGCAATCGCCATGGCAATTGGGAGTGCACTGACAGGCGCCCGCTCTGCCACGGCAACTTCCGGCCCGGGTTTTTCTTTGATGGCAGAGGCGCTTGGCTGGGCCGGCATCAACGAAGTTCCCGTAGTCATCTCGCTATATCAGAGGGCGGGGCCCTCAACAGGGCTTCCCACACGGCACGAGCAGGGAGACCTCAACTTTGCGATAAACGCTGGTCACGGCGAGTTCCCGAGGATAGTGCTTGCGTCCGGCGACATTGAGGAGAGTTTTTACGACACGATAAAGGTTTTCAACCTTGCAGACCGCTACCAGATGCCTGTCATCCACCTGCTAGACAAGGCTATAGCAAATAGCGTAACCACATGCAAGAATTTCGACGTCAGCAAAATAAGCATACATAGGGGCTCGATGGTAAAGCAGATAACAGACAAGGACAAGGGGGCGGCAGGTAACTTCCTCCGCTTCAAGTTGTCAGACGACCCGATAAGCCCGAGGGTTGTGCTTGGTACAAAGGACGCTATCTTTTGGAACACAGGAGACGAACACACCGAAGAGGGCCACATTAGCGAAGACCCCGAGCTAAGGGTGCAGATGATGGACAAAAGGATGGACAAGCTGCAAGTCGCACTCAGAGAGATCCCGGACGAAGACAAAGCGGTGGCGTACGGCAGCGGTGATATTGCAATTATCAGCTGGGGGTCAACCAAAGGCGCGATACTTGATATGATGGAAAAGCTGGAAGCCGAAGGAACCAAAGTCAAATTCATCCAGATCAGGCTCATGAGTCCGTTCCCATCAGAGCTGGTCAACTCGATGCTAAAAGGCGTAAAAACAGTGATAGATATTGAGATGAACTATACCGGCCAGCTGGGTTCGCTTATGCGCCAGCATATAGGGCGCGAAGTTGACTTCAAGATTGTAAAGTACAACGGCAGGCCGATGTCGCTCGATGAGGTTTATAATGCCGTAAAGAGAATAATGGGTGGAGATGCCCCAAAGAGGCAGGTGCTGAAAAGTGGCGCTTAAGCTATCAGACTACAAGACGGAAGTACACAACGACTGGTGTCCGGGCTGTGGAGACTTTGGTATACTGAACGCCATACAGATGGCGTTAGCAGACATGCAGGTACCTCCATACAAGGTAACAATATTTTCCGGTATTGGCTGCTCCGGCAAGACTCCGCACTTTATCAAGACGTATGGCATTCATACGCTGCACGGCAGGGTGCTACCATTTGCGCAAGGTGCAAAACTTGCAAACCCTGACCTTGAGGTAATAGCTGTTGGCGGCGACGGGGACGGCCTTGGCATCGGCGCAGGCCACTTTGTAAGCGCGGGACGCAGAAACGTCGACATGGTCTATATCATATTCAACAATGGAGTCTACGGCCTTACGAAAGGGCAGGCGGCGCCCACGCTGAAACTGGGCATGAAGACGAAATCATTGCCCCAGCCAAACGTCAACAATTCTGTCAACCCTATAGCTCTTGCGCTTGTCGCCGGCTTCACTTTCCTTGCGCGGGGCTATTCGTACGACGTCAGGCACCTGAAAGACCTAATAATGAAGGCGGTCACCCACAAAGGACTTGCTTTCATTGATGTGCTTCAGCCGTGTCCAACGTACAACGACATCAACACTAAAGAATGGTTTCAGGGGCTTGACAATATCGACCCAGAGACAAACAGGACCATGCCAAGGATGTACAAACTGGAAGAGACAGGCTACGACGGCATAGTGCACGATCCCGACGAGATTAACCAAAAAATGGCTCAAGTGGTTGAAAAATCAAATGAATGGGGCGACAAGATCCCGATCGGGATATTCTACCAGAACGAGCATGTGCCAACATATCAGGAGCGGATCACTGCAAGGATCCCTGACTATATGGAAAATGCACCGGCGGCCCAGCAGATAGCGGACAAGAATGGTAAGACCATTACAAACATTGATAGGCTACTTTCAGATCTCCAAGTAGACAAATAAGGGGAAATTACAGGGACACGAGTCCACTGTAGTTTATTTCTCCTGCGTGGTTGATTCTCCGGGGCGCGCCTGCTGGTTATGCTGCGTGCATTGTTGTGTGCTATGCATCATGCCGGATGTGTTGCACTTGAATGGAGCTGTTGAAGCAGACGACATGCAAAGGCTATCTCGACATTTTATTTAGGAGGCTAGGCAAATTGTTACATAAGATTATTGAGCGGGCCCGGAGGGCTTCGATCCCACGGCCTGCGGTTCCGAAGACCGCCGCGATATCCTGACTACGCTACGGGCCCCAAGCAGTCAATAAATGAAGTCCTATATCAACGAAATAGTAAAGAACCCCGCCGCTCTACAGATAATGGTAGTGCTACAGGCGTTGCACCAGATATTCTGCAACCATAAAGACTCGTTTGCCTACCGCAGGTACGACGAGATCTACTTCGTCGAGTTCAGCAACTGTAGTAAGTGCGGCAAGACCCTCAAGCGCTTCCAAGGCTTTGACGAGGACATGAGAGGCTAAAATGCATATCTATATCCTAATCGCGATCTGGTTTGCTGGAATTGCAATTGCTGGCGTGGCTCTTTTCATTCCGGACTACTCCTATTATCTGATTGTAGGGGCTGCGGGGTGGACAACGGTCGCCGCAAGCACCGGCCTAATCCTGTACGAAATAAAGAGAATAAGAGCAGAAGACAGAAAGAAAGAGCTGGCCTAACCTTTGCCGCCTTGCTCTTCAATGACCACTAGAGTCACTGTTGAAGTAATGCCTGGCACCTTGCGTATCTTGTTTGTTATAGTGTGGTTCATTGCTTCTGTGTTTTCCGACTTTACCTTGACAAATATATCGTGAACGCCGTATGTACCGCGCACTTCCTTGACGTCGGTCAGCTTTGCAATTTCGTTGATTATCTTTTCTTCGGAGCCGAGTGTGCAGTTCACTAGGATGTATGCAGTTGGCATGCCTGATGAAGGAGAAAGTTGGTATTTAGTCTTTGCTACCTCTTTGTAACATCGCGCCTGTCAGGCGCTATGTAGTGTTCGGAGAGCTTTTTGTCGTAGCACTGACTGCAAATGAGGCCTGAAATGTTCCACTGCGCCATCGGGTGGTATATGAACTTCCCGAGATCGCTGCTGCACAGTGCGCATTTCGAAGGCTTGTCACCCATCCACATGCGAGTGCCAATGTCAGGAATAAAAGTCATTCCAAGTCTTTAGCACCATAGAGCGCATGGGTCATGCAAAAGGGGCAGATGAGAGCAAACGCCGCTCTTTCATCAATGACCGATATCTCCTGCCTCCCAGTATCAACAGCCGGGGCAAAGAACTTTCGCTTGCAGCTCTTGCAGGTGATCTTTTTTTGCGCCACAAACATGTTGATGTCACCAGGAATATATCCATAATCCAGAAGGAATTATTAAGGGGAAATGGGTTAGCGCGTAAGAGATGGGTAAACCCGGAACAATCGCTTTTCCCGTACTTCTTGCACTAGGCGCGATCACGGGCTACCTGACGTACACTTATTTCACCGCTGCACTCCCGCAGGAAGGTTTCGTGAACTCGCCATACCGAAAGGAACTGACCGTATCGGGAACAAATGAAACTAACAAAGGTAGCGAGCATGTCGACGAATCAAAGTTTTCGAAGGTTGTGACGATCAAGATCCTGAAAGGTGCGGCTACAGAGGGAAGCCCGGACTTTGGTCCGGATCCGGCAACTGCGTCTTCTGACGCCTTGATAACCTGGATAAACGAGGATTCGACGCTTCACACAGCAACAAGTGGCAAGGATTCAAACGACCCGGACAAGGGCAAGTTATTTGACACAGCATATCTGCAACCAAACGGCAAGTACAGCATACCGGCAGCTGACATCGGCAAGGGCGAACATACGTACTTTTGCCAGGTTCACCCATATATGGTGGGCACTCTGACTATCAAATAAGGACTCCGCGGGATTTCGACTGGCATGCAAACGGCAAAGGATGAAGCTTTAGAGGAAAAAATCACTTTTAGGCTTGACAAAGTAACCCTAGATTGACTTCGTTTTTGAAGCAGAAGAAGAAGAAGGCAATAGGTCGTTTGAGGTACTCATGGTCAAGTATGTTCTCTTCCATTGATTTCATTTAGTAAAGCTATATTCTCATTTGGGAGATTCAATAACAAACTAGTTTTCGTTCCGGCCCCACATCATAATTAATAATCTTATTAGATACATTGTTCTAGAAGAAAGTTTCAAACGTTGATACTTGTTCATCCATACCAATAAGGAGTTGCTAGATCATGCAATAATCTTTAGCCTTCCCTTCCTTATGTTGTCAAAAAGTCTACAGACGCCAGAATTTATCAGTAATACGTCTAGAAAAGGATGCTGGGCCAAGATGCCGGTTAGAGAGCATTACAATAAAATCCTGAGGGAGGCATTTGAGAGCACGTTAGACATACTGGGAGAGTCGGGCAAGAGGGCCCTAATTCAGGAATTGGAGCAATATGGCGCCTACTCGATACACAACGACTCGTACCTTTCATTGTGGAACATAGGTAAGGGCTTGAAAGAGCTATTCAACGAAGAGATAGCTGAATTGGTTATGGAGGGAGTCATGATTAGAATGGACAAGCTGTATAGCCTTCAACAAGTCAATAGATGATCTCAGGCTAAATTCTCGATTTCTTGTTGCACATATTCTACTGTATCGTCAAGCCAAAAGATTGGATGGATAAAAAAGAATGGCGCGAGATTCACGATATTCTGGAAGATTAAAGTTTCAACTAGCTCGCGAATGGAAAGGATCGCTGCCGGATAAAAAAGACCTCCGCATATTGCAATAATTTCAAGGATAAGATTAAGACTACAAAACCTGAACTACAAAACCTAATACTTATATTAAGTTTGTAAAACACTGTTATATTATGGCGTTTCTGGAGGTAAAGGATCTGCACGTTAGTATCGACGGCAAAGAGATCCTCTCAGGCCTCAATTTCAGCATGGAAAAGGGTGAAGTTCACGCGATCATGGGCCCGAACGGCTCTGGAAAGAGCACTCTTGCCAACGCCATACTGGGGCACCCGAAGTATGGCATTGGGTCAGGCGATATCCTGGTAAAGGGCGAGAGCATCATCAAGATGCCAACGGACCAGCGGGCAAGGAAGGGACTTTTCCTTGGCTTCCAGTACCCGACAGAGATTTCTGGAGTCGGCTATAGCCACTTTCTTAGGAATGCCTACAACACACTTAACAAGTCGCTCGGCGAGGAGCAGAAGCGCGAAGTTTTCCTCACGGTGCGCGAATTTCACGAGTACGTCAAGAAGAACCTTGACGCCGTTGGACTCGACCAGTCCTTTCTCAGCCGTTACCTAAATGAGGGCTTTTCCGGCGGAGAGAAAAAGCGCTCTGAAGTCATGCAGATGTTAGTGCTGAAGCCCAACATCGCGATACTTGACGAGCCGGACTCGGGACTTGATATTGACGCGGTGAAAGCAGTGGCAGAAGCAATAAACAAGCTGATAGAAACCGGCGCTGGTGTTATAGTGATCACACACTACGCTAGAATCCTGCGCTACCTGAAAAAGCTCGACTATGTCCACGTCATAGCAAAGGGCAAGGTGATCAAGTCTGGCGGCAAAGAGCTGTCAGAAGAGCTTGAGGCAAAGGGCTACGGCTGGCTCGGTATAGAAGACAAGTAACTGCTTCCGAGCCACATTGTTTTAAATATGGTCAGGACAAGCTTGCTGCCAGATGTCCAAAGCACCGGCTCCTGAGAAGCAGGCAGTATTTCTCAACTTTTCCTTCTTCAAGGTCGATCCGAAGTGGCGCTGGTTAAACGAGATCGGCAAGCAGGAGTCAGCCAAAGAGTTTGCCAACCTCATCGAGGTTGCAAACACCAAGATAAAGGTGCGCGTCTACTCTACCCTAGGCCTGCGAGAGGACGCAGACATCATGCTCTGGATGATTTCAGATTCTATGGAAAAGATGCAGGTCATGGCGTCCAAGGTCTATTCTACTGTCGTTGGAAAATACCTCATGCAGTCGTACGTCTTTTTGTCGGCTGCAAGGCCGTTTGTATATTCGTCAAAGGTAACGCCGGGATTCATGACGGACGCTCAGCCGATGAAATACTGCATTGTATATCCTTTT
>CBQWHN010000022.1:0-11556 GCA_967728685.1 uncultured Nitrososphaera sp. | reverse complement strand
CCGAGCTGTAGCCTTCCTTCCTGAGCATTTTTACTGCCTCGCTTGGCCGCAGTCCTGAGTCGCCGGGCCCGTTTGCTGGATCGTCTCCCATGAGCACCAGCACGCTGTCGACTCCGATCAATATTGCGTCTGACACCGCCTGGCACAGGGAGGTAAAATTACGATCCCGCGCTCTAATGCTGCAACTAAGTTTGCACGCGTTCACACGGTTCTTGATGTAACCGGCAGCGGTGACGCTTGATACCCGGGGAATGCCAAGCACAGAGTCTGTCAAGTGTATCCCGCTGACAAGGCCGGCCATCTGCGATGCACGATCCGCCATAGCTTGCATGTCAGCGTTGAGCTGCGCTAGGTCAAAGATTTCCCCTTTTATTATCTTTGGTGGGTTCAGCTCGAAGGATATTTTCATCGCTCTACACAAAATCGATGTCAGGCATTATTAAATGAGAGGTCACACATTTTGAGAGCATATATTTGGCTGCGTCACTTCCAGAATTATTGCGCAAGGAAGAGATACTGTCACTTCTTAGGCCGGCACTCTCAGATAGGTCGTACCTGCCCGTAGATGCTGCTTCAGCAACCCCGTCTGCGGTGCTCGTGATAATCCATTACCACGATCACATACCGCATGTGTTTTTGACAAAGCGCAGTTCTAACCTAAAGTCTCACAAGGGCGAAATTTCATTTCCAGGCGGCAGGTATGTCAAGAGCGATTGCACGCTTCTAGCCACCGCGCTGCGGGAGACAGAAGAAGAGATTGGGATCTCATTCGGGCCAGAACAGGTGGAGGGGTGCTTGCGTGCGGTCCGCACGATGACTTCGAACCACTTCATAGTTCCATTTCTAACCATTCAGGACATGCTGCCAAAGTATAGAATGGCAACGAGCGAAGTAGAAGCTGTCATTGACGTGCCACTCATTGAAACACTCAAAAGCATCGAGCCCGATACTGAACACTACAGGCTTGACCGCGATTCCTACAAATTCACCTACGACAACAACGTGATATGGGGAGCGACTGCAAGAATCCTAAAGCAGTTGCATGATCTCATCAAACCATCATGAATTCTTCATAGCGTTATCTAGCACGTATAATTGGTCGTCATTTGAGCAGCAGTCGTTGGCTTTTGTAACTTGCAGGGATAGCGGGCCCGGTGGGCTTCGATCCCACGACAACTGGCTTCGGAGGCTTGTGCTCTCTTTTAGTAAAAGACGAACAGCACCCTGTCCTGACTAGGCGACGGGCCCTGACTACCTCGTTGAATTTGCTCATATATGAAATGTAGTGTCTGGATGAAATCATAAAGAAGCATCCGATTCAAAATGATACATGAGCGAAATGACGACCCCTGAACGGGTCAAAGATGAAGACTACGAAAGCGAGATTCAGACGCGAAGACTATCAGCTTACAGAAGAAAAATTGCAAGAATGAGTGTGCTCAGGCCCCATAGCCTGTAGCCATGCATAGAAATTATACTAAATGTTACTATTTGCTATATTATCTATACATGTGCAAAAATTAAGCCAAGCTTTTTTCAAACTAGTACGTTCTTTTCCAAAAGTTATTTAAGCTAGAACAGCTTCCACTCTGATATGTACGCGAAGCTTTGCAACATTGAAATCCTGTCAAGCTACATTAAAGAAGTTTCAGTTGGTGACATGCTGACAGTGCAGGCGCTCGTCACAAACCCTCTTGACTGGCAGCATTTTTACGAAAAGATATCGACAATAAGGACGGGCGATAGGACAGACTTTACGGTCGTTACAGCCGAAGGCGACAGATTGGTTGGCACCGGCGACATTGTCGAAGTAGACAAGTGGAGCAACCGTGGCCAGTATGGCTTTAAGATCAAGATAGACATCAAGAAGCAGAAGTCGCTGACGGATAGAAGGATAAGAGGACCGGGCAAAGTAAAGCCGGCTGAAAAGCTGCCTGTCGCGCCGATGGCCGAAGCTCCGCAGGTTGCTTCTCTAGCAGCCACAATCATAACGGCGCAGGATATCGCAGCATTTCGGGAAATGCTGAAAGGTTCAGTTTCCATGGACATGGCATAAACCTCACTACACTTATAACGTTCAAGCTCTGCTCTATTCCCGCCCTTGACTATCAAGGTTTTCGCGGTGGATATTGATGGCACACTTACGGAAAATGGGG
The DNA here is from genome assembly GCA_967728685.1 of uncultured Nitrososphaera sp. Classification (GTDB taxonomy): domain Archaea; phylum Thermoproteota; class Nitrososphaeria; order Nitrososphaerales; family Nitrososphaeraceae; genus Nitrososphaera. The sequence goes on along the minus strand of CBQWHN010000022.1, from coordinate 9,400 downwards.
GAGGTGCAATTCACCTACCGGCGCTTGCAAAGCTGCGGTATCTTGAAAAGCTGGGCTACAACGTAATTTATGCCACAGGAAGGTCTTCACTCGAAGCGTACGTGCTTGCAGTTTTTGGTGGCACCACCAAAATTGCAGTTGGCGAAAACGGCGGCGCAATAACGATCGCGCCGCAGGAACATAAGCTGTTGGCAAACAAAGAAAAATGCATGCAAGGCTATGAAATCCTGAAGAAATGTATCGACGGCGTGCAGTCGAAGCCAGTCTTTCCAAGGATGACTGAAGTAGTGCTGCTCCGCACATTTGACCTCAAAGAAGGCCAGAAAATTTTGGAAGAGCATGGCCTATCGCTTTATCTTTCGGACAGTAAGTACGCTTTTCACATTAACGAAAAAGGTGTCAACAAAGCATATGGGCTTGTAGAAGCATTGAAGATCCTCAAGGCAGACCCCGAAGAGGCAGTCGCAATAGGCGACAGCGAAACCGATGTGCCAATGTACGACATCTGTGGCTTCAGCATAGCGCTTGGGCATGCTGACGAAAGCGTCAAGAAAAAGGCTGATCACGTGGTGGCCGGGCGCGAAGGAGCTGGCCTTGCCGAAGCTGTAGATTATATCGCGTTCAACTATCTGGGAGAGAAGCCGTGACACTCCGCGTTTTGATTGAGCAGGTGAGAAAAATTGTTCAAGCCGCGCTCGAAAGCGCTGGCTACCCTGCAGTCGAATTTGATGTTTCTGAGCCTCAGCAAAAGGAATTTGGCGATCTCTCGTGCAACGTGGCATTCCTTCTAAGCAAGCATGCAAAAAAACCGCCACCCAGAATAGCGACCGAGTTGGTTGAGGCGCTCAAGCCGCACATTAAAGATACGTACGTCTTGTCAGCAGAGCCCGCCGGCGGCCACATCAACTTCAAGGCGGATTACGCGCGCCTGTCGCCGGCAACAATTGCGCAAGCGCTCAAGAACCCGGAAAATTATGGTTACCAAGACTCGGGGCAGGCCAGACACATTGTCATTGAACATACAAGCGTCAACCCCAATAAGGCGCTTCACGTGGGTCACATGCGTAACGTGATAGTCGGCGACGCACTCTACCGCATAATGAAGGCTACGAACCACAGAACAACGGTGCTTAATTACATTGATGATTCCGGCTTGCAGGTCGCGGATATCATTGTGGGCTTCAAGTTTGCCGGCTTTGAAGTAGAACCCCCCAAGGGTAAAAAGTTTGACCAGTATTGTGGCGATGAGGTGTACGTCAAGATAAGCGAGATGTACGAAAAGGACCCTCATCTGGCAGAAAAGCGCAAACTGGTACTCAGGGAAATAGAAGAAGGCAAGTCCGAGATCGCCCGCTTTGCTGCTGAAATCAGCCTGTGCGTGCTAAGTGAGCAACTGAAAACATGTTGGCGCATGAAGGCGCGCTACGACCTCCTGAATTTCGAGTCGCAAATTGTAATGTCAAACTTGTGGAGCAAGGCGTTTGAGCTGCTAAAGAAAAACAAGATTACTCATTTTGAAGAGCAAGGCAAGAACAAGGGCTGCTGGGTCATAGAGGCCGAAGATGAGGAGGACAAGGTTTTGGTAAGGAGTGACGGCACGGCTACGTACATTGCAAAGGACATACCCTATGCTGCGTGGAAGCTTGGGCTTGTAGACGATCCATTTTCTTATGCCGAATTTGAAAAGCAGTGGGATGGTTCGATGCTTTACCGTACAACTCTTAGTCACGAATCCGCCAAAGAAAGGGAATTCAACGGGGGCGAGCGGGTGATAACAATAATTGACTCGCGGCAGTCCCGCTTGCAGAGGATAGTATCGCAGGTGCTCTCAAAGATCGGGGCACGTACCCGTGAATACTTCCACCTCGGCTACGAGGCAGTTACTCTAAGTTCCGACACTGCAAAGACTTTTGGAATGGACATAGGCGACAGGGTATTCATGCACATGTCGGGCAGGAAGGGCATCTACGTCAACGCCGATTATGTGCTTGACACACTCCATACAAAGGCATACGAGGAAGTAAAGACAAGGAACCCCGGGTTTTCAGAACACCAGCTGAACACAATAGCTGAAGAAATTGCAGTATCGGCTATACGCTACACCATGATCAAGCAGGACCTTGACAAGATAATCACGTTTGACGCCAAGGAGTCGCTGAGCCTTGAAGGCGATACCGGCCCATATCTGCAGTACGCCTACGCGCGTTCGCAGCGAATACTGGAAAAGTCAGGTCAGACCGTCAATAATGATTCCCGGTTTCAGCTCTTGACGCACGAGGCAGAGATAGCCGTGATAAAAGAGATAGCCAAGCTCGACCTCGTTGTCGAAGACGCTGCAAAATCGTTGTCCCCAAAGTCGCTTGCGCGCTATGCCTACAACCTTGCGACGAGATTCAATTTGTTTTACGAAAAAGTGCCCGTGCTTAAGGAAGGAAATGTAGACGTTAGGATGGCGCGCCTTGGCCTTGTTAAGGCGTTTGGGGTCGCCCTGAAAAACGCGCTTAATGTGCTCGGCATCACCGCGCTTGAGCGCATGTAGTCAGTGGCAGCGCAGCATCGGCTCTTTTGCCCCCTTCAGTTAATTATTGTGCAAGTGGGACCGGAACATCTGTACCCTTTTAGATTCATTTTTATCTCCTCTGACTTGCTATGCGCTTGTATCTTGGGCAAAATCGAGGAAGGTTCGTACGTGCTCCTGTTCCACACACCACGAAAGAAGTGGCTTGCCAAGGTGACACAGGAAAAAAAACTCCACACACACCTCGGCATCATAGACATCTCTGCTACAATTGGCATGGAGTTCGGATCTGCGGTCAGGACGACTGAGGGCAAACTCATCTTTCTCATAGAGCCCACTATTCACGACTTTATCATGAAGTCGGAGCGCAGGACCCAGATTGTCTATCCAAAGGACCTTGGATACATCGCTGCTCGCACAGGTCTCAAAAACGGCTCTAAAGTGCTTGAAGTTGGCACAGGCAGCGGCGCTCTTGCGACATTCATGGCAAGCATAGTCAAGCCCGATGGACACATTTACAGTTTTGACGTCAATCCGGAATTCATGGAGATAGCGAGGCGCAACTTGGATAAGGCCGGCATGTCACAGTATGTGACATTAAATCAGCACGACCCCCACCAGGGTGTTGATGTAAGGGATGCCGACGTCGCTATAGTCGACCTTGGAGACCCATGGACAGTGCTGGATCAGGTGCACGACGCGTTAAAGGGTAGCGGCGCGTTTGTAGCCATTTGCCCAACAATGAACCAGATTGAAAAAACGGCTACAGAGCTGAAGAAAAATGGCTATGCCGACATTGATTGCTTGGAGCTGTTGATCCGCAACATGGAGGCGAGGGAGGGAATGACCCGGCCATCGATGAGGATGATAGGGCACACGACGTACTTGGTGTTCGCGAGGAAGGTGCAAAAGTTGGAGGAAAGAGTAGAAGTGGCCGCTGAGCAAGAAGAAGACGAGAACGATGAAGAGTGACTAGGACTCGGGTTTTTCAGTTGCACGCGCTAATCCAGCTCGAACTCTACCACAGTCCCTTCTGTCACCTTGTATTTCTGTGCAAAGCCGGCTACGGTCTCTAACACGTAAAGAGAATTGTCATTGGGTTTGTACGTTTGGCAAGATGAATCTGGTAAGCATGGATCCAGGCTGTGCTCGATGTGGACCACTTCCTTGTCAGCGTCAAGCCAGATGATATCAATCGGAAACTTCATGTTCTTCATCCAGAACGAGTGCTCCCGCTCCGTGCTGAAGACAAATAGCATCGCTTCATTTTCGTTAAGGGTGTCCTTGACGGCCAGCCCCACTGTCCTCTGGTCGTTAGTCTCCGCAATGTCAGCCACAAGTTCTATGCCGTTTATGGTAATGTTAGCCTGTCGATAGCCGTTGTTGCTCGGCTTCGTCCCACTCGCGACGAGCTCTTGCTGTTGATTTTCAGTGAGAGGATTGACGTAGAGGATAGCTCCGGCAATAATCCCAGCAGCCGCTGCAGCAACAATTGCTATAATCGTGATCGCGCGCACTGTCCGTCATGCGCAAGCTCGATATTTATTTCATGCAATTGGCTTTGACAGCCGCAAGTGAACTAGATGCGCATTTTTGCCCTGTTGCATTATCCGGGGTTCGTTACCTGCATGTCTAAAGTATGATCCCAATACCAGCGCCCATGGGAGGACATGCTTGCTTTCCACCTTTGACTGGAGGCTTAGGATATTGTTGCTCCTATCGTGCTTCAAGCTGCCGAGGCAGCTTATCTTGAGCGCGGAATCGATTAGATCCATCACTTCTCCAGAGCTCATTTCTGAAATTTTCAAGCCATACTTTTCGTCAATATCCTGCACAAGCTCGGCGGGCATGTCCATGCCACCAACCGCGTACTCTAGCATCCTGACCGAAAGCCCGTTTTCCACTATCCTTGCAAGTTCTACAGCCTTTGCAGCCACCAGCGGCTCTGTGTCCAACAAGAACTTTAGTTCGCCTGCCCCGCCCCATGCCTCTTCAAAGTTTCTGGAGTGTAAGGCACCAAACGAGTCAGTCGATGAGAAAACTGCAGCTTTTCCGTTGCTGCCGTCAACAGATATCATATGCGTTGCATCGATCATTATCAAGTTGGAATGCACTTCGCCCGTCCGAAGATCGATCGCTTCTGGTAGCTGGGAAAGGTTTTCACTTCCGATGCACTGCGATCCAAGAATAAACCGCGCTCGGACGCCTGCGGTGACCGCCTTGACAAGCGAAGCCTTGCACTGCGAAATAAGTCTGAGGCCCCACTGGTCCAGAGTTGCGTTGATCGACGACCGCGATCCAGCTAAGAGGCTTCCTATTTTTTCCAGAGCTGAGTTTGCGTCCAGTATGAAGTACCGCCGCTCCTCAGAACCTTTGGGGCGTTGGCCCTCATCGTTTATCTTTTGCAAGCGATCGATAATCTTCCTCATATTCTTCACCCTGCGCTCATGGAGGTTGACTATTTCGGCAAACGCCTCCTCAGGAGGAATCGCGCTGCAGATAAGCGGCTTTTGATTCGAGATGACTGCCAGCCGCTTTTTCTCCAGTTTTTTTATTGTCTGGTAAATCTTTGTCCGGGGCAGGTTTGCATAGTAGGCAATCTCGCTTGCCGCAAGAGAGCCCTTGCCTGTCATTGTAAGGTACGCCCTTGCTTCATACTTTGACAGCCCGAATTCTTCAAGACTGCCTGGAAGATCGTTATTACTATCAATAAGCACATCATTTCAAAATGGAAAATGAAGGTAAAATGATTGGTCAAATAGATTGCGTCAAAGCTCGAAAAAATGCTAAGCTGTTACTGTTGGTGGTTGTTACCGCAGTTACAAAACTTTCCGGCACATGACAGGTATTATTTCAAGAGTCATATTCAAGGCCAGAATGAATTCAAGGTGGGTAAAGTCCGAGTCAATACTCAATAATGATGATCAAAACATTTCGCTGCCCAAACCAGGGGGGCCGCTAAAGCCAAGGATTGATGCCGTTCGAAAAAAGATAGAGACACAGATCGCCCGGCTTGAGGAGCGCCACACATTGCTCAAGTCAAAGGATGACGAGGTCTTTCTCAAACTGGTAAGTTCGATAAAGGAGAACAACGCTCAGTACTCGACATTGCTCTCTTCGGACCTTGCAAAGGGAAGACAGGCTTCAAAGGTCGTTTTCATGTCGCGCGTGGCACTCGAGAAGATTATGACAAAGCTCTCATCGGCTTCTGACTTTGGAGACCTTGTAATAGTACTAAGCCCTGCTATGGCAGTCGTAAAGAACCTGAGGTCGGCCCTTACTCCGCATGTGCCAGAGATGGAAGGGGAACTTGGGATCATATCCGAGCTCCTGAGCGGGATACTCGTCGATGCCGGCCAGGTCGGAGGTTACACTATCAACTTTGAGACAGCAAACGAAGAAGCCGTGCGCCTGATAGAAGAAGCATCGACGGTAGTAGAACAAAAGATGAAGGACGAGTTCCCAGGCATCCCAGACTTACCGGCATTGCCGCAAAAACTTGCTTAGGCCGGCTTGTGGCTGGGCCGACTAGGCAAGCTATGGTAGGCAAACTGCCAACATCTTTTGACTGTGTAGTTTTTCGTCATTTTTCCATACTCACGCCACAATAGCAATTGCTGTTCAAGAAGAACGGTTCCATAAAGGAGAGAGCGAACGCTGCGCTTTCCAGCCTCCAGCGAAACGCCTACGCTATGGGCATGTTGCGGTCAAGGCTAGAGTCGAGAATCAACTTTATCCTTCGAGCGAACAGCAAGGCTGAGAGCCACCAGGACCTGACCCGTATGCTTGAGCTCGTGAAAAACGGCGAAATAATATTGCATGAGATGTCGGAGAAGATCGAGTCGACCCGCTACTTGGAAGACTTCATCATGATAATCGAAAGCGCCGCGTCATCTGTCAGAGAAATAAAGGATGACATCGAGCAAATGATCCCGGCGGCCGAGGCCGCGCTGGAAGAAATGCATGACGCCATTTACAAGGTGTCTGGGGGTCATGCCGCGGATTTGAGGCATCAGGTAGAGCCGGGGATCCTCGCCGAAGTGAACGTATCATTAGCCTCGGGCAATATTGACACAGCTAGTGATGAGGTGAAAGAAGAGGCTGGGTCAGCACAGGAGAAGAAAGTGGAGGAGCCGGAAAGAGTTCCGGCATAAGGTGCAAATAATTTTGTTAGCTAGGCAACATAGATTTACACACAAGTAATTCAAAGTCAGAACCAATTCAGCCTTGAACTGTAACTATGAGTCTTGCACCACAGGAACTGGAAAATAGCGCTAGCAAATATGCAGCCGAGGCAATCCGGTTGGATTCTCAGGGATCACGGGGGATGGCAATTCAGTCGTACCAGCGCGCAATAGAGGCGCTAGTCAAGCTTGTCCAGATCTATCCTGATTACAAGCTAAACAAGGTTTACATGGAAAGGGCAAGTGCCTACCAAAACAGAATCAAGGCTCTCCAGATGTCACACGGCTTGGAAGAAGAGCGGCCGACGCCTACGCAAATTGACAATACCAAGCAAGAACCTTCAAACGGGCATGGAAGCCGACCTGCGTCGTCTGGCAACAAGTCAGCCAACGTGGAAACGCTCAAGGCCGACTTTGACGATTTGGTAATGAAAGAAAAGCCCAAGGTAAGCTGGAACGAAGTCATTGGGCTAGAGGACGCGAAGAGGGCTATTCGCGAATCTATTGTTTATCCGATGAAAAGGGCAGACCTGTTCCCACTTGGCTGGCCACGTGGAATACTGCTGTACGGTCCGCCAGGATGCGGCAAGACTCTGCTTGCAGCCGCGGCGGCAGCAGAAATTGACGGCTACTTCATCAATGTCGACGCCGCTTCGATGATGAGCAAGTGGCTTGGGGAAGCTGAAAAAAATATTTCGAAATTGTTCAAGATGGCCCGCAGCCTGAACGAAAGCGAGGGTGTGCCGGTTCTTCTGTTCATCGATGAAATTGATTCACTATTGGGCACTCGCAACAGCGAAGTTGGAGGTGAAGTCCGCGTTAAGAACCAGTTCCTGACAGAAATGGACGGCATCAACAACAAGAGCAAAGAATCACAATTATACGTCATTGGTGCGACCAACAAGCCATGGACCCTTGAAGCTGGATTCTTGAGAAGGTTCCAAAAACGCATCTACGTGACTTTGCCCGATGTCGCGTCAAGGACAAACCTTTTCACGCAATACACTGCTCCGCTGAACGTAGAAGGAGCGCTCAGGGTAGACGAGCTTGCCAAAGTGAGCGAAAGCTACAGCGCAAGCGACATCAAGGACATTTGCCAGTCGGTCCAGCTAAGGGTCGTAAATGAATTGTTTGAGAGTGGAAGAGCTATGGAAGCCGGTGCCAATCCCAGAGCGATCAATATGATCGACTTTAAAGAGATGCTGAAGAACAGAAAACCTTCAGTCAGCATCGATATGATAAGGGCCTACATGCGATGGAGCGAACAGTTTAAGGCGCTGTAACTTTTCTCTTGTTTTCGACTCATTTTCATACAATTTATATATGCAGTCTAGGGCACGGTTTTTCGTTATATGACATTTGAAGAAATACTTCCGATCGGTGCAGCTATAGCATCGATGGGAGCTGCAGCCGCGCTCGCTGGGTGGGTTAGCAGGCAACAAAGCGGAACAGAACAAATGATGAAAATTTCCGCGGCAGTAAGACAAGGCGCTCAGGCTTTCCTGAGACGCGAATTCAGGATAGTTATACCCGTAGCAGTTGCCCTTTCAATAGTAATTGCCTTCGCTTCAGGATTTTCAAACGGTGTAGCATTTGCAGTAGGCGCTGCAATGTCTGCCATAGCCGGCCTCATTTCGCTCAAGATAACTGTCAAAGCTGCGGTAAGGGCAGCGCAGGCGACACACAAGGGACTGGGGCCTGCATTTGCAACCGCATTCAGAGGTGGCGCGACTGTCGGTCTTTCGGTGCCGGCCATGGCGCTCATTGTGATTACAGTATTGTTTTTCGTATTTCCTAATCCGCTCATGATAGCCGGAGTGGGCATTGGAGCTAGCCTGATTGCGCTATTCATCAGAGCAGGCGGAGGAATATTCACAAAGGCAGCGGATCTTGGCGCCGACCTGGTAGGTAAGGTTGAGGCGGGCATACCAGAAGACGATCCGAGAAACCCGGCTACCATCGCGGACAATGTGGGCGACAATGTTGGCGACGCTGCAGGCATGGGCTCAGATGTCTATGAATCATACATTGTCACTATACTTGCAGCTATGCTTCTTGGCGCGCTAATAGTTCCTGCGTCAGTTCAGGCAATAGGTGGCGACAGATTTGCACTGACGACGCTATCACTAGCCGGGATTCAAGTTAGTCCACTTATAATATACCCGATGCTTATCGGGGCAGCAGGATTGATAGCGTCGATAATTGGCGCAATGACAGTCACTTCAAGAAAAATTACAGACCCGATGAAGCCGCTTGACGTAGCATTTATTGTGAGCGCTGCAATAGCGATCGCGCTCAACTTTTTCTTCACTACCACTTTCTTGGGCTACAACATGCTGTCATACGCGCTCTTTGCAACGACAGTCGTAGGCGTTATACTTGTTCCAGTCATCCAGAAAATCACAGACTACTATACCAACTACAAGTACCCGCCAGTAAGAGAGATAGCAGATTCGACAAAGTGGGGTTATGCCTCAAACACACTTACCGGGATCGTCAAGGGAATGCAGTCGACCGGTCCGTTCATGCTTGCAATAATAGTTGTACTTGGAACTTCTTACGGCATCACATTTGGAATAACGCAGGACCCGCTCATGGGCATCTACGGCACGGCGATGGCGGCTATGGCAATGCTCAGCCTTGCAGGCATTGTGCTTTGCATCGACGCGTTCGGGCCAATCAGCGATAACGCTGGCGG
>CBQWHN010000021.1:0-11609 GCA_967728685.1 uncultured Nitrososphaera sp. | reverse complement strand
TCTGCAGCTTTCGTTCACCTAGTGAGAGAGATTGGCGAGATAGCGTTTGCAATTGAAAAGAACAACATCGAGCACGCCAAAATGGAGATTACAGAATCCGTGGCCCTGCTTTACTATTTGGCAACAAAATACGACCTTGACCTAGAAGCCAACTTGAAAGCAGTATACACCAAAAAGCTGGACATGTTGAAGACCAAAGCATGATCACGCTCAGTGACGACCTTGATGCGATCACCGCGATACTGAACGATACTTTCAGGGCTCCGGGATTCAAACGCAACTACAACCTAGCATTTGGCAGAATAGCCGACATTCTATATCGCTACGGTCTCGCGGAAAACCCGCGCAACCTGAGGTTTCGTTTTATCTTGTGCATGCAGGAATTCTTCGACGGCATCCCCCAGGACCAGTGGCGGGTCAAGGACCCTGACTTTGTCAAGAAGTCAGAGGATTTCGGCATACTGAAATTCCGCGAATGGATAATAGAACAGATTACCTAGCCGCCTTGCTCTTGCCTACCCACTGCTCATATATTTTAATTAATTCGTCAACGTCGCCGCTGTTTTCGGAGTATGTTATAATCACTGCGAACTTGCCCTTGCCGTCGTGCCCCTTTGCGTAGTAGCCCCAGAATGTGTCGGGCAGCCTCTCAAAGTTCGACCTGTTGTTTGACACACCCATCAGGTTCTTTGCTACCGTGTCGACAACCCTGATTGCGTCCTCAACCTCTATCATGCTGTTGATGACACCTTTGTCATTTAAAATACCTGCCATAGTTCAAATAGGATTTCTGCGTATAATGGCATATGAAGACAAGGTGCGGCCACTCTGAGAACAATTCCTATGCTAGGGCGCACCATGGTCTGTGCCGGAAATGCCAGTCTAATTTTGCTTACCTTGTGGAGTTGGAGGAAAAGCACGGCGAGGACGCGCTTGTTGAGTACTGGTATTCGCAGATACTTGCCAACCTGTCAGAGTCAAAAGATGCCAGCTGCCTTATCGATCACCTGATAGACTTTTATCAGCGCAAGATTATCGAAATCCCGTCGAAACAACGCTACATTAGCAAGATGCTCTACATGCTTCGCTCGGTCAAGGAGCCCTCTGACGCAAGCAAGCTAGTCTGATCACTGCGCCCTTTCTACCAGCTCGAAAACTTTGTTCATCGCCGGAGGCTCGCCATGCTCGTCTCTTACGTAGAGCGAAGCACAGCAGTTCGCAAACAGCAGCCGCTCATGCGGCTCAAGGCCAGCAAGGTAGCCGATGATGTCCGCCGCATCCCACGAGTCGCCCGCGCCAGTTAACATTCTTGCATCAACCCTTATCGCGTGAACGAATGTGCTCTCTTTCCCGTTTGACCACGCCGACCCGATTTTTGAGTGCAAATCGGTGCTGATGCCCACTTTCTCTGCAATCTTTTTGGCAGCGCTTTGGACATCGTGCGGACCGTAGCTCGAGCCAAGCAGGTGCCCGAGACCGAGCGCGTCTGAAAGCGAGTTGGACTCGTTCTCGTTAAAGCTAAGGCAGTCAATCAGAGAGGCAAGCTTCTCGAGCGACTTGGAAAAGTCTTGCTTCCGCGTCTCCACGTCTGCAGGATCGATAAAATGGAATGCACTAGGCGAATTCCTGAACGCAAATTCTGCTAGTTCCGTGCCTTTTTGGTTGCTGGCCCAGTTGACTATTACAACACCGTCGGCATTCTTCAATATCGCGTTGTCGGCCTCAGAGCTCAATTTTTCCGGCCCGAAATTTGCATTGTCTCCGACGTCACTTATCATTACATTCACTCGCGTATCTTCGTGGGGAAACTCAAAGGCGGTAGTCAGACCGCTTTTCCCACCGGATATCTTCAAGGTCGCCCTGTCGCCAAACTGCGAAAAAGCCTTCCTTATCATGTTTGTACCCACCTCGTCCGCCACGGTGAAAAGCGTCACCTTTAGTCCCAGCTTGGCAAGGCAATAGGCCACGTTCACGGCGTTGCCGCCCTTTACCTCTGTCGTTTGGATACCCCTGACGCTCCCGCCTCCCCTCGCGGCCTTTTCGCGCAATGCGTCGAAAAACTTCTCTTTTGATTCAAGCCTAATTATGCGGTCAACGAAAAAATCTGGCATCACGACTATCGAGCCCACGATGCTCAGCTGCCTCATCTTTTCAATTATTCCCACAGATGGTCAAAATGGAAGAGCTGTATTTGGGTATTGTGAAAAAAAGGAAAAAGGTTGGAGATTTACTCCATGTCCATGCCGCCGCCCATTCCGCCCATGCCTCCGCCTGGCGGGCCCGCTGGGCCTCTGGACTTGCCTGAGGCGATCACGTCGTCGATCCTCAAGATCATGGACGCAACTTCGGTTGCGGACTTTATTATCTGTTGCTTGACAACCAATGGCTCAAGCACGTTCTGTTTGAACATGTCTGTAACCTTCGTATTCCTGCAGTCGACCCCTGTCCATTTGCTGCCCTTGCTCTGACCTGCGCGAAGCTCTGTCATGGTGTCTATTGGATCCATGCCAGCGTTCTCCGCAAGGTTCAGCGGTATTGCGTCTAGCGCGTCGGCAAACTTTTGCACTGCCAATTGAGCGCGCCCTTCCTGGCTGCTCGACCACTGCCTAAGCTCGTTTGCGACGTATGCTTCTGGGGCTCCGCCTCCTGCGACCACGGCCGGATGCTCCAGGACATCTTTGATGACCATTAATGCATCGTGTAGAGACCTGTCGGCTTCGTCAACCACCCTTTGTGAACCTCCGCGCACAAGAATACTGACCGCCTTCGGGTTCTTGCATCCTTCAATAAACACCCATTTATCAGTCTCCACCTTGCGCTCTTCAACTAGGTCAGCAGATCCTAGGTCCTTTGCCACCAAGTCGTCAAGATTGTTGACGATCCTGGCACCAGTTGCCTTTGCCATTTTGGTCATGTCCGATTCTTTTACGCGCCTTACTACAAGAATATTGGTCTTGGCAAGATAGTGTTGCGCAATGTCGTCAATGCCTTTCTGACAGAGGACAACATTTGCTCCGGAGGACTTGATCTTGTCGACCATCGATTTCAACATCCTGTTTTCTTCATCAAGGAACATCTGCATCTGTTGCGGGTCAGATATCCTAATCTCTGCGCTCATCTCGGTTTTTTCGATCTCTAGCGCCGAATTGATAAGGGCGATCTTGGCGTTCTCCACTCTCTTGGGCATGCCTGCGTGCACGACTTCCTTGTCAAGGACTATTCCCTTGATCAGCTTTGTGTCGCGCATCGAGCCGCCTGCCTTCTTTTCCACTTTGATGTTGTCAAGGTCCACCATTAGGCCGCTGTCAGTCTTCTCTGCTACCAGCTTTGTAGCTTCTACGACAATCTGGGCAAGAACCGGACTGTCATCTGAAACCAATTTTGAATCCATGCTGGTCCTCGCGATCTTTAGAAGCATGTCCTTGTCTGCGATGTCGACCTTGACAGCAATCTTTTCCAGCAACTTCAGCGCCTGCTCAGCAGCTGCGTTGTAGCCATCTACTATCACAGACGGGTGCACGTCCTTATTGATCAGCTCTTCGGCCCTTTCGAGCAGTGCGCCTGCAAAAACAACAGATGTCGTGGTACCATCGCCCACTTCGTTGTCGACAGACTTTGCAACCTCTACCATCATCTTTGCCGCCGGATGCTGAACATCAATTTCTTTCAGGATTGTAGCGCCGTCGTTTGTTATTGTCACGTCGCCAAGAGAATCGACAAGCATCTTGTCCATGCCCCTTGGGCCTAGGCTTGTCTTGACTATCTCTGCGATTAGCTTTGCTGCAGTGAAGTTGTTCCTCTGAGCTTCCTTTCCCTTGCTTTCCTTGGATCCTTCCTTCAGGATTAGGACTGGCATTCCGCCAGCAGTTGTTTGAATCGATGCCATTCTCACATATCACCTATATAGAATAATAATGAAATCGGCTTGCGTCTTTTATAGATTTTGACTCATTACAGCCCAAGCCGCTTCCGCTTCTCATTGAATTTCGCCCTAAAACTAGGGACATTAATAATGAACCTTTCATGCCTTCCTTCACCCACCTTCTCAAGCCTGTCGCGAGCCTGGACCTCAAACATGACCCGTCTGCCCTCAACGGAGACCACCGTGCTACTGAGGGTAACCTCTACCCCGACGGGTGTGGCGGCAAGGTGCCTTACATCAACTATTGTTCCAACCGAGTCCAATTCCGGGTCTGACAGGACCTGCTCCTTGAGGAGCAGTCTGCACGTCTCTTCCATCTCGGCTATCATGGAAGGAGTGGAAAGGACGTTTTCGCCCTCCCAGAGAAAGCTTGTCGTCTGGTTCGAGCTTACAGTTATCGTGCGCTCTTTTGTCGCACCGATCTTGACTGCAAAATCCATGCCCTAACAAGTGTGAGAGATTCTTTAAAACTTGTGCCTGCGGGCATCCACTTTTTTCTCCTTCTCTTCTTTCACATGGTGAAGTCTGTCCTTCTCGTGCAGGAACTGCTTGCCGCACATGCCGCACTTCACGACATGGTGCTTGTGCGCATCCTTGGCGTGCTCCACAAGATCGTCATAATTGCCGAACCTCGCATGGCATTCATCGCACTCGGTCTTCTCGCGATGGAAGAGGCCCATACACTATCATGCTATACGCTGGCTAATAAGCAGTTTTGCAGAAAAAGAGAAGGTTAAGCGCCCGCTAGCGCTTGCGCCTCATAGCCGAGAAAATCACATACCCGAGCCCTACTGCTAGTCCAAAAGTCAATGGTATCCATACGGGATAGGCAGCGCCGTTGATTGATTGCTGGATCAGGGATTCGAACATACTACAGGAGGGTTTGTAAGTCTTAGTATATTAGATTTACTGAAGCTAGCCTGCCTAAACGGCTCTGATGGATGCAGCCATACATTAAATTACCCTATAAAAGAATCAGGTAGCCATATGAAGATGCGGAAGGAGATGCGCAAATTCTGCCCCAGGTGCAAGACCCACACGGTCCAGTCAGTTGCGCTTTACAAGAAGGGCAAGGACCGTAAAGTGGCAGAGGGCGCTCGCAGGCACGCCGAGGACAAGAAGGGCTACGGCGGCCAGAAATTCCCTGAGCTTAAGAGGACTGCCAAGACTACCAAGAAGATGACATTACGCTATACCTGTAAAACTTGCCAGTACAAGACGATGAAGCAAGGCCTGAGGATCCGCAAGCTGGAGATATGACATGAAGCGGCATACCATTATGATACCAAAGCCGAGGAGCGCATTTTTGTCAGTGCAATGTGAAAAATGCGGCGAGAAGGCAGTGATATTCTCGCACACGACAACCAACATAAATTGCAAGTCGTGCGGCGAACTCTTGGCCGAGCGATCTGGAAGCCTTGCCAACATATTCGGCAAGACGCTAGCCGCGCTGGACCGATAATTTTTCTGCCAACTCCAGCTCTTCTTTTGTATTTACGTTCAGCGCTATTTCCTTTCTGTTAGTCACTACATAACGTTCTTGCACTGTTTCATCTGCGACCCTGGCAGTATCAAAAACAGTGATTCCGGAGTGGCAGTACCGGCCGAACACAACGCTTGGCTTTGCGCCAATATTTTCCACAAACTCTTTTTCAAGTATTATTGAAACGGCCGGTTCCCGCTTGCCGCTGGCGGCATCGATGATATCGCTGACAGCCTGCGCGTCTAATAGTGGAATATCGGCCGGAACCACCATGACCTTTTCGGGGCTCAATTTTCGGAGAAGCCCCGACAGGTCATGGGGGTAGCCCTCACCGGCTGTGTCAATAATCTCAATGCCTTTTGATTTCAGGAATTCTTTGGTCTTCGGCGTGTTTGGTGATACTGCGGCGACTATGCGGCCAAATTTATTCGAGCCGGCAAGTGCTGAAATCATGCGCTCGATCATTGCAACGCCGCTCACTTTTATCAGCGGCTTTTCTACGCCCGCCTGCATTCTTCTTGCCGTGCCGCCGCACATTATTGCAGCTATCAAGAAATCGTCATCACCAGCGGCAACGAAGGTAGAGACGACAACACGATGAGAGAGGACAGGCGAGTCATTTCATTTGATGCTCCAAGTACATCGCCAGATATGCCGCCAAAGCTCTTCCAGGAGACATACTTCATGAGCCAGGCAATTGCAAGCGAAACTCCTAGCGCGATCAGGCCTGAATAGCTGCTAGCGATCCACACTATTGCAAACATAATTCCTGTGGCGGCAGCTATCTTGCGCTTATCCTTCATCGCGGCTGTAAAGGGCGAGCTAAAGCCCTCCCACGCTGACAATCCTCTATTTGCAAGAAGGACCATGATGTACTTGGCGATCACCTCTGCTGTTACGATGCTAGTGAGAATCGCGAGGCCGGGTGCAAAGCCTGTGTGGAACACGATAATCATGCCGACAAAGTACATGACAAGAGCGGCAACCCCTGCTGAGCCGACTGCCGGGTCGAGCATCGCCTTCCGCTTGGCTTCCTTACCACCTTTTGCCATAAGCCCGTCTGCAAAATCAGCTAGTGCATCAGTGTGGTGGACACCGGTAATGATCACGAGGGAGCCGGTGACCAGCAGTCCAACAATAAGCGGGTGCAAGAAGAGCGAGATCCCAAATGCCATAGCACCAATGATAGCGCCTATTACAAGGCCGGCGACTGGGAACAGGTACATGTTCCTAGCGACGTAGTTGATGTCGTGGCTTTGCTTGCCGGTCGGCAGTATCGTCAGGAATGCAAGGACAGACTGGATTGGTCTAGGGGATGCCAAGGAAAAGCCTCCACCACCCGGCTAGGTAAAGTATCAAAATTATCGGGGCAGATACACCAAGACAGAACAACAGCGTCGAAAGCTTCATTATCGAGATAGCAACTTGGCACTTCTCAATCGAGGTAGGCTCCTGCGGGTCACCAAGGGCATAATGGCCAATTTTTTCGAGCCGGACGTGCAGTGCTCCGGCCATAGTGGCCATCGGGTAGCCGGCGTTGGGGCTGAATGTCTTTGCATGATCGCGTTGCAACATGCTTAGCGATTTCTTCCAGTCTGCACCCAGTATTTTGGCCGATGTGACCATCAAGAACGCAGTTATCCTCGCAGGCAAATAGTTTGCAGCAGTATCGAGCCTTGCAGACATCCAGCCGATGTCCTTGAAGTAGTCGTCCCTGTAGCCAACCATAGAATCAAGAGTGTTTATTGCCCTGTAGGCAAAAGCGCCGGCCGGCCCAAAAAGAGAGTAATAGAAAATCGGCCCAGTGATCCCGTCAACGGTGCTTTCGCTTATGCATTCAATGGTCGCCGACAGGATGTGCTGTTCGTCAAGGTCGTCAGTACTCCTTCTAACTATCATGGACAGGCTCTGCCGGGCTTTTGCTAGATCGCCAGCTTCCAGGCAGGACATGATTACCTTGGCATGTCTTTCCATGCCTCTCAATGCAACCGTGATTTTTAGTATAATGGCGGACGCGAAAGCCAGTGCAATAATGCCAGCAAGAAACATGCCTGCCAATACCAGGAAATGAACTGCCAAAGCTATTGCAAGGACAAGTGAAACAGCAAATATGGCTCCCTTGGCTTTTTCTGCTCCTCCTTTGAGCCGGGGCGCGTAATATGCAATAAACCGGCCAAGCCACGCTACCGGGTGGAACTTGTTAGGCGGATCGCCGAACAGAAAGTCGACGCCAACGCCGGCGGCAAGTGCTGCAATGAGACCAAGCATCTACAGCCCCACAACCTCCATTATCTTTTCCATGTCGACGCTCTCTTTAATTGCCTTTGCAACGAGGTCTATCTGCCAGTTCCACGACTCTTGCGGGATCTCTGCTTTTCCAGCCATGCCGCCCCCGACAAGCGAATCCTCTTCAGGCAGGTTAAACTCTATTTTAGGGATGACTCCTAGGATTCTCTTTTTCGTCATCTCTTGTACCACTTTGACCGCCGGTCCCAGGAGCGTTATGTCGCCCCTGAACTTGTTTATCAAAAACCCTTTGACCAGGCTTCTGTAAGCCGGCTTCAACAGCTGCATCGTACCAACAATGCTCGCAAAGCACCCACCCCGCTCGATATCTGCTACTATTATCACTGGCGCGCCGACCTTCTTCGCAAGTAGCATATTGGCGATGTCGTATTTTGCGATGTTGATTTCTGAAGGCGACCCTGCGCCTTCAATGACGACTATGTCGTTTTCGCTCCTTAGGCTGTCAAGCGCCTTTAGCACGATTGCAAAGCCCTGCTGCAATACGAATTTCTCATAATATTCCTTTGCGTGCATCTCGGAATAGAACCGGCCGTTTAAGAACACCATACTCCTATATTCGCCAAGCGGCTTTAGTAGGATCGGGTTCATCTTTGGATCGGGGTCCTTCCTTGCAGCCACCGCTTGAATTGCCTGAACCTGCGCCATCTTGGCTCCCCCGGACGTGGCAAAAAAGTTGGACGACATGTTCTGAGCCTTGAAAGGCGCCACTTTGTGGCCCTTGTCAGAAAGCAGCCTGCACAGCCCAATCACAATAGTGCTCTTGCCGGCGCCTGACGAAGTGCCCTGCACCATTATGAGCCTAGCTTTTCTGGCCACGGTCAAAGGCCTCCAGCGCTTTTAGCAATCGCAAATTTTCCCTGTGCTCTTTGACCGCCACCCTGACGTATTGAGAACCCATGCCCGTGAACGTGCTGCAGTCCCTGACAAGCACGCCTGTCTTTTTGAGCAGTGCATCTCTAAACTGCGTGGAATTTCTGCCTTGCAAGTCAACGAGGAAATAGTTCGCGCTCGACATAAGCGGCCAAAACGATTCTAGTCTTCTAATATTGTCGTACAGAAACTTGCGTTCCTTTTTGACAATTGCTCTGGCTTTTGGCAAATGCTTCTTGTCTGCAAGCGCGGCAATGCCCGCAGTTTGCGCAAGGCCGTTAACATTCCATGGGATCTTGTTGGTAGTTAGCTTTTCTAGGAGAGAAGGGTTGCAGACGCTATAGCCCACCCTCAAGCCGGCAAGTCCAAACGATTTTGTCAGCGACCGGAGGATCACTAGATTGTCAAACTTTTCTATCATGCTTATCATGCTGTTCGCGTTGGGCTCGTCTGTAAGCTCGATGAAGCATTCGTCAAGCAGGATTTTTGTCGAGCTGCCAACGCTTTCAATAATCTTTCTTATTTCTCTCGTTGAAATCATGCCGGTGGGGTTGTTTGGGTTGCAGAGGAAGACCGCGTTGGCTCCCCTAGCCTTTTCTATTATTTGATCAGCTTCAATCTCAAATGCATCAAGCAAAACAAATGTCACCTCTGCTCCTGCCTTGTGTGATGCAAGCTCGTATTCGCAAAACGTCGGCACTGGGACCACTACCCGATTTCCTGCAAATGCTTGCGCAAACCAGTAAATGATCTCCATCGCGCCGTTTCCCACGCTTATCCATTGTGGGTCGACGTGCACGTAGTGCGACAGGCTTTTCTTCAATTCTCTGGATTCGGGGTCAGGGTACATCGGGGCAAGCGATGAGACGTTCTTTTGCACAGCCGCTATCGCTCTTTTGGGCGTTCCAAGTGGGTTGATGCTGGAACTGGAATCGACCTTGACGAGACTTGGGTCGACCGAATAAACGCCGCCATGAGAACAGGCACTCGTCCCCTTGCTGACAACCTCTTGCCCCATCTCATCAACACTTTTGCACGAGCCATATTTAGAATGTTTGTACAGGCTAACGGTTATTAGTTCCATTCACAATTTCGCCTCTATATGCTCAAGGTAGCAGTCATTGGGGCCACTGGTGCAGTGGGCCAGGAATTCGTCATCGCCCTCAACAAGCACAAGTGGTTTGAACTGACGCAGGTGGCCGCTTCTGAAAGATCGGCCGGCAAAAAGTACATTGACGCTATTCGCGATCCCAACTCAGGCATCTTGCGGTGGCACAATAGGGAAGAAGTGCCCGAGTACGTCAAGAACATGATCGTCAGCAAAGTAGACGACATCAAGCCAGAGAATTTCGATCTTATCTTTACAGCACTAGAATCAGAGGACGCAAAAACCGTGGAGCCAAAATTTGCGAAGAACACACCTGTGATCAGCACTGCTGCCGCTTTCCGCTACGAATCAGACGTCCCAATATTGATACCCGGCATCAATGACAATCATGCTGAATTGCTGAACGTACAGAGAAAGAGTCGCGGCTGGAAGGGGTTCATCGCGCCGCTGCCAAATTGCACGACAACCGGCATGGCAATTACGCTCAAGCCTATACTCGATAAATTCGGCATTGAAAAGGTGTTCATGACGTCTATGCAGGCGCTGTCCGGTGCAGGAAGGTCGCCTGGCGTCATTGCGCTAGACATCATGGACAACGTAATACCTTACATTCCAAAGGAAGAGGAAAAGGTGCAAGTTGAGACAAAGAAGATCCTGGGCGGCTTGAACAATAGCTCTATCACGCCGGCTGCACTCAAGGTGAGCTGCACATGCACAAGGGTTCCGGTTCTTGACGGTCACACGGAATCTGTCTTCGTCGAAACAGAGCAGACCGCAGAGCCAGAAGATGTCAAGAAGGAGATGTTGAAATTCTCAAAGAACGTGTCAATCAAGGGATTGCCTACCGCGCCTAAAGATTACATCGTGGTGCACGACGACCCAACAAGGCCGCAGCCAAGGATTGATAGAGAACTGAACGACGGCATGACTACCGTGGTGGGCAGGCTTCGTAAGGACACAGCGTTTGACAACGGAATAAAGTATGTGCTCTTGTCGCACAACGAAAAAATGGGATCTGCAAAAGGTGCCGTTCTGCTTGCCGAGCTGCTGAAAGACAAGAACATCCTCTAGATTTCTTTTTTACTGAATTATCTCATGTCTTCATCCTTTTATGATTCTGCCGCATTCTCGAGCTTCGTCAAGAACTTTCGTAATTCGTCGCTATCACTAACATCATTGTCCTCATCAATGACGTCAGTTTCTTCTGCCGCCTCGGTTTCTTCAACCTGAGGTGGGTTAGGGCTTATTTCGGCTGCTTCCAAGATTGGAGATTGCTGGTTTGTTTTGAAATGACTTTTGGCCTCAAGATACCAACCAAAATTCTTTTCAAAGTTACCATCAGACATGGCCACAAGATTTTTCCATAAGAAAATCATCAGCGTTACTGCTGCTCCAACAAAGACGCCCAAAACAAGATTGCCTAGCAAGAGGCTATCAATGCTTATAGCTTGCTGTATTGCTTGGTAATAAGCCGTTAAGACTAGCACGAATAAGGATAATGCTACAGCTACTGCAGCAGTAGATCTAGCATTGAATCGTGATGTTCTAAGCTCAAAATATTTAGTGAGATCTTCCATAGAAGCTTGCTTGTTGTTATTCAAAAATCTCTTATAGGGATTAGGAGATTGTTTGATTTCCTTCATCGGTTTACTAATGGTCTGCTTTTTTGCTACTGGTCTAACATCTTGTTTTTTTGGCGTTTTGGGTGGCTGATTTAGTTTAGGCTTTGTCGCTGGTTTCTTGTCCCTTTTAAATCTCATCCGGCCAAGCATTGCATAGCCACATTATCAGAGGATAAAAGCTAGCGTATGTAAATAATGTCACATGTTTTCCTGCAAATGCCTAGAGGCTAAAACCCCCGAAATTTCCTTTTTGCCAGTGAACAATCGCTCTTCAGGCTTGTCCTGCCACGGCCAACG
>CBQWHN010000020.1:0-11621 GCA_967728685.1 uncultured Nitrososphaera sp. | reverse complement strand
GCGAGATTATCTTGCCAAGCCTTCCTTGAAGCTTGGGGGCGAACCTCATACCAAGAAGGGTCGACATGAATGCATACTTTGCGTTAGGAAGCCTCATCCTGTTCACAAAGTCCATCACTATCTCTTCAGTTACGGCGTCCGGGTCGTGGGCCATCTCCCTGAAAGCCTTGTAGGCATTTTCATAAGTAGGATAAAGAGCGGCCATGATGTAGCCATCAAGGGTGGGAGTCGATGTGCGCATAATGCCGGCCGGCGACGCTAAAACCAGCTTGTCTATCTTACGGTTGAATCTGATCGCAAATTCTGTTGCAAGGTGGCCGCCAAATGATGATCCTGCAACACTTGCCTTCAATATGTCAAGGTTATCAAGAAACACATTGAAAAAGTCAAGGAAAAAGTCCATCGTGTATTCGACAGTGGGTTTGTCGCTATACCCAAATCCGACTATATCGGGTGTTATCACCCGAAAATACTTTGAGAGGGTAGGGATTACGCGAGACCACCTTTCGGCGGAAGCGCCAATGCCGTGCAAAAGGACCAGAATTCTGCCTTGGGGTGGACCGTGCTCGAGATACCTTATGGCATAGCCATTGACATACGTCAACTTTTGCGGCGTCGACGGCTCCTCCAATCAATTCGGTACTATTGTACCTCAGTTAATATATTTATGCAGTGGCCAAGCTGTAGCGATCCATCATGAATCCGCTGACACCATAGTATTGTTTCTGGTACCGATGCATCAAGTACTTTTCTATCTCCTTTCTTCTCCCTCTGTTCTAGAAGCAGACCGGCCTGATTCTTTGCCCTTTCAAGATGTTCAAAAATTATCATATATGCGATCTTGTCCGAGCCTCCTTATCGACATGCAGATCCTCTGCAACACGGCATCCCTGAGCTTTGATACTCCTCGCAGCTGCTCGATGCACGTTTTCGAATCGCTCCTGATGCTTACTATAATCTGTTTCTTTCTACTGGCCGACATCCTTATCTGGCAATGATTATCCGCAAGGGCGAAATAAATTGCCAGCATCTCCATCCTCTGCACGCCATACCTTTCATTTTTTATGACAGGGCGGAGAACTTTGAACCCGGTCTTTCCAGTAGAATGGTTGTACCATGCAACATAACCGGACGGGGATCCATCGGCATCTATAGTAATGCTTGACAGACGCACTCCGTAAGATAATATCGGATAACTTGCTTAAGACCGTATCTAATAATAAAAGTTTAGCGACACGCTCAACTATTTGAAGCCTGTAGACTGGAAAAACTTCCAGTATCATGACCCGGAATTTTCGGAGTTCTTCACCATTCTCTTTCCATATTTAGAGTACTTTTCAAGAAAATAGTTATTGTTTTTCCGCACGACATCGCGGAACAAATGGGGGTAAGCCTTGAACGCGGGCGTATCAGACTGGTAGTGCCCGCAATTCCAGCAGATCCACTCCGTCCACCTGCCGTCGTGGTATTCGTAAATCTTGCGGCTGCAGGCCGGACATTCCGTCAGTGACATCTCCTGCGATCGACGGCTATCTTTTCTAGCTGCATGCTTAAGCGTTTTCGGCTGTTAGCTCAAAATTTTGGCCATTTGTGCCTCCCAAGTTAGTTTAAATCTGTCTCTTTGGAATTTTTTGTTGTTGAGCGGGCATAAGCAGATCACTATCTCACTTGCTGAGGGCTCACTGGCTGCAGGCGAGGAATTGCACGGGACCGTGTTTATCAACTATCACGGAAGGTTTGACAGCTTGATAATAAACTCACAGATAGAGAATTCGAACGATGTATTCTCCTATAGCAGTCTGAACGGTAAAAAGATCAAACATCCGTACGCGCGCCTCTCGATATTCAAGGTAGAGCTTGGCGGCAGGACAACTATAGAGTTCACGGCTACCACAGACCACTTTCCCACTAACGATCACTCGATCGTCAAGTTCCGCGTCTCGATAATACAGGAACATAAAGAAGTAGCAAGCGACATAACTTACGCAAGAATAATAAAAAGGAATTAGGCGAAGTTAGGAACTACCTTCACTACGCCCTTCATCTGGGGGTGTGGAACGCAATGGTACGCGTACTCGCCTTCCTGAGTGAAAAGGAACTCGAAGGTCTTGCCCGGCATTACAAAAGCCCCACCTTCTTCTGCGGGACGTTCCTGCACGTCAAATGTTCCACTGTATGGGTCCTTGAAGCCGGTGTCTGTTGTGACGGTGTGCGGGATGGCATCCTTGTTAGTCCAGATAACCTTGTTGGACAATCCCAGAACTGCGCGCGCCTCTTTGGGAGTATACGGGGCTGCAGTTCCTGGCAATGAAGCATCTACAACGATTGTAACTTGCGTCGTCTGTTTAGGCTCCTTTATATCCTCTGGAATGATTGGTTTGGCGTTGGCCTCCGGGATATAGACAAACTGATAGTAGCCCATACTTACGGCAAGCGCGACAACGAAAGTGACAATGCTTATGCCGCCAGCATGATTCGCCATAATTTGATAATCACTCTTTCTATTTTCACATATAAAGATTTTTGTCAGGCAGACTCTTTGCGGTCAGAGCCTTCGACTCTTGTGGGCTGGACGTGATCCGGTGCCGTCGCCGACTTGGTGCCTGCCGTCCCCGTAGTTGCCTGCTTTTGTTGCTGCGAAAGCTGCGGCGATTGCCCAGAGCCGACCTTTGCAGAAGCAGTTGGAGGAGCTGCTAATGGCTTTTCTACAGGAGCAACTGTAGCGGGCTTTGCCGCCGGAGCTATTGCTGGCTTCAACGGAGCTGGTGTAACTGGCTTTGGTGGTGGGGCCTTTGCCATAGTCCTGCCATACCTGTAGAGGTGGAACATACCTGCGAAGACCAGCATAACTATGCCTATGATAAAGAGCGAAAAGTTCTTCATGCCCTGCAGCATCGCATAGTATGCCGCGATATTGAGGTACACCTGGAACGCAAGAAGCACCACAAACAGGGCAAAGAGCCACTTTTGCGAGATGTTTATCGAGCTCTTTGCCTTCTTG
Source organism: uncultured Nitrososphaera sp. (assembly GCA_967728685.1). Taxonomy (GTDB): domain Archaea; phylum Thermoproteota; class Nitrososphaeria; order Nitrososphaerales; family Nitrososphaeraceae; genus Nitrososphaera. The sequence continues at coordinate 8,620 of CBQWHN010000020.1, read as the reverse complement.
GGCGCCAGCTTGGCGTTTGCTTCCGCGTGCTTGGCCAGCTTTATCATCATGTAACTAAAGCCAAACGACAGCGGGACAAGCAATATCATGACTAGATAGAAGAATATCGGGTCGATTACGAGTCTTTCTAGAAGTGCCTTGTCAAAGTTGGGATCAATGTAGAATCCCCAATACGTCGTGACGATAATCTGTGCAAGGCTTGTAATGCCAAGAGCCGTGATGATGGGTCTGTCCTTCCAAGAGAATTTCTTGTACTTGTCGATGAACGGGACGATCAAGAGCGCAAATATGAAGAGACCCGGCCAAGCAACGCCTGTAACGAATTTGTCGTACATTGTGCGCAGGAACGCGTACAGCCCGGTCAGGTACCACTCTGGCACCGTGATGCCAGGCGGCGTGTTGGGATCAAACTTTAACCCCAGCCCTACAGGGAAAACTCCGCCTGTCAACATGATTGCGCCAGATATTGCCATGACCATCGGCACATCAAATACCAGGTACCTGGGCATGTGGACTACCATGAGGCCAAGGAGCGCTATTGGCAGCATGAACACATGGAACGTGTAGAACCTCAGGATGAAATCGTGAAATCCGGCACCAAAGAATGCCTCCCTCATTTGGGGTCCCATTATGGGTATAGAGTTGGTAAGCGACGCTGCTATGGAGATCGCCAGCTCGGCACGCTCGCTAAAGATAATGTCGTAGCCGGTGAATGCCTCGAGGATTGTCAAGACGCCAATCACGACGCCTGTTACCCACAGTATCTCATTTCTGATCTTGTAGCGCCCGCTAAAGTACTGGTAGTACATGTGCAGAAGCGCCATCATTACCATCGCATTTGATGCGTGATAGTGGATATTACGCATGTGGAAGCCGTATGGGATTGTATCGTTGATCATCTTGACGCTGTCCCATGCTCTTGTGAGTATCGGCTCATACCACAGCATGAGCAGTGCGCCGGTTATGCCAAGAATGATGAATAGAACAAACGTGAGCATGCCAAGGAAGCCAAGCGGGCTAACAAACCTTCCGGGGAAGGTAAATTTCATACCCATGAATATAGTTCGGTCTACGCCGGCGTACGCCCACCGGAGGAACCTTACGAAGCTGTTCTCATACTCTAAAGTAGCGCCCATATCCAACTACACCATTCTTATCATGCCTTGAGGTAGCGCCCATATCCAACTACACCATTCTTATCCGGACTCCATACTGGAGGCAATATTGACAGGTCACCGTTCGACTCCACCTCTATATCTAGCCTTGGAAGAACGTTTGAAGGTGGCCCCTGCAGCGACGCCGGCCCGGCGAACGCCTTGCCTGTAAATGGATCGTACATGCTTCCGTGACAGGGACACTCTCCTCTCTTTCTACCCTCCTGCGGCCAGTACTTCCAAAGGCACCAGAGGTGAAGGCATATCATGCTGTATATCCTGAAAGCAGATGCGTCCTTCTTGTCGCCGCCAAGCTCCTTTGGAAGCCGAATAAGCTGCCATGTCTTGAACGATTCGGTATTCAGGACTTCGTCCTCAGACTTGGGGTAAATGATTACCTGGGAACTATTAATCTCAAAAGTATTGGCGTTGGCAACTGTGTTGTCTTTAAGCACTACCTTAACCTTCTGGGCAATGCTAGTTGCGGGGTTTGGCAGAAACTTGCCCCAGTCGACAAACGGTGCAAATGTCATAACTGTACCGGCGGCTGCCATCAATTTGAGAAAGTCGCGCCGGGATACCTTTCCTCCCGCTACCGGAGGACTTTGCGCCATACTACCAGAAATGGAATCGTCGATAATTAATAAATCTTTGGAAATTAGTGCTGGCATGAGAACAAGGGTATTTGCAGCCCGGACTGCAAGCTCGCCGGTAATCCATATGACAGTCAGTCCAAGCGTTTGGACAAAATCTTATTAGTGCTTTTCAGCGATCTGCTCAAACCACTCCGTGCCGTCCAACCTAGCGTATTTGAGGTAAGCGCCAGCCTTGTTGACACCAGTGACCTTGGCGTTCTTCAGGATGGCTTCGACGAAGATGGTCTGCGATACTTTGCATCCTGTCAAGTCAGAGTTCTGAAGGTTTGCCCACATCAAGTTCGTTCTTGCCAGGTTGGCGCTTTGAAGGCGCGCTTCTTTCATTTCAGTATACATTAGAAGTGCTCCAGTCAGGTCGGCACTTTCAAAATTTGTGTAATTCAAGCTTGCTTGCACCAGGTTGGCGCCGGCCAAGTTTGCGCGTGAAAAATTTGCCCTGTCTGCAACGACCCCGTTCAAATACGCGCCTGAGATATTTTTGCCAGAAAGGTCGCTTCCGGTAATGTCCAGCGTGACTATCAGGTTCTTCATCCTCCAGTTATTGAACTCTTGTATTCTACCTTGGTCTAGCAGCCTGAAGCCTTCTTCCGACACGCCTGTCCATCTCTGTGTCTCATATATATTTCAGCTATGGATTTCCCACGGGTTGATGCCCTTCTGGAACCGTAGCGCGTCAACCAGCCCTTCCGCGTAGCCGATACTTAGCACAGCTAGATCAAACTTGGCTTGACGCAGGAACCGTTCGGCATCCGCGATGTAGTATTCGGCGTTGTCTAGAACCTCGTACATGCCTTTGCTGCCGGCGTCCTGCCTGACAATGTCGCGCATTTGTTGTACCGCCTGCTTAGCCTTTGGCGCGTACCGCTCGACCATCTGTACCGAAATTCGTTTGACGGTCTGTGAGTTGTCGGTCGGGCCATCAATATTTACTGTCAGAGCGGTAATTGCTTCGGTTTCGGTGAAGTGCAAAGACCCAGTGACAATCACAGAATGGGGGCCGGCGCCAAAATCGATCTTGGCGAGCGATCCAACCTTGCCAGATGTGATCCTCTGGTCTGACATGCCCACTCTTGAGGCAACCACAGCAAACGTGTTTTCAGAAAAGATCTGATGCTTTTGGTCATGCTCCACATCAAGCAGCATCTTGAATAGCGAAAGCGGATCAAGAAAGAATGGCTCCTTGCTTTCGTCGTGGCTGTACTCTGTCAAGATGAGCGTGTGACTACCGGCAAGCAGGTTTTCAAAAATTGTGTTATAGACACTGATTGCAGACTGGGGCTCTGACATCATTGTAACCATCCTGCCAAACTTGTAAACGTGGAGGCCCGTTTCACCCATTATGGAGGCGAGTCCTGACGCAGCATGTAGCACCGCGGTCTGGATCGACTTCCTGGCCGCCCTCGAACGAAGCTCGCTGTGGGTCGTTGCGATAAGCGGGTCGCCGTAAGTTACAAGCGCGACTTGTTTTGTCTGGGCAGCATCCAGTATTTCCCTGCCGTCCTCTACAAAACACCTGCGGACCGGTGTTGCCTCTTTCGCAAGAATAGAGTTCAAACCCTGAAGGTCGCTGTCAGAAAGGGCGCTCGTGAACCTTTCGACATAAATCAGGTCACATTTCTTCAAGATATCAACCGCGGCAAAGCTCAGCCCGCGATAGCCGCTGATGCCAGTACCCACAAACCATAGCATGGAGAGGGGAATGGCCGCCGCCTATATGTTGGCATCGCTACCCCCTTTTCTTCTTCAAATGATGAAGGCGTGAAAGGTGGAAGAGAGCCCTCTCGTACACTTCAATACTTGTTACGTACTCGGCGATGTTTACCCGCTCGTCTACGGTGTGCGACGCATGGGGGTCGCCCGGCCCATAGGTGATGACAGGTATCTTGAAGCTATGGCCAAGAACATTCATATCGCCTGTGCCAGTCTTGCGCAAAAACATCGGTCTCTTGTTGCGCACATCAAGCACTGCAAGCAAGAGCGCCCTGACAAGTGGCGAAGTTTGGTCGGCTTCGAAAGGCTCAGTCTTATCCTCTATCCTGTAAGTGGCCTTGATGTTTTTTTCTGTAGCAACTTTCCTAATTACCGTGTCGACCATGGATAGCACATTGTCGCAGGTCGTTATCGTTGGCACCCTAACGTCTATCGTTATCTTGCACTTTTGCGGCGTGACGTTGTGGCTCGAGCCTCCAGTTATTTCGGTCAGGCTGCAGCTTATGGACTTGGCCTTGTTATCTGCCGTGCCGACACGCTCTATCTCTGCCTTGATCGCCCTCCAAAAGTCGTACATTTCTTCAATCGAATTCTTGGCAAGCCACGGCGCGCTTGCATGCGCGCTTTTGCCCACGTCGCACGTAAGCCTGATTGCAAGCCTTCCCTTGTACGCAACAGTAATGTTTTCCACGCCGGAAGGCTCGCCAAACACTGCATAATCTACGCCCAGCTTGCTCTTTACCAGCTGCTTTACTCCCGTGGCGTTGCCCTCTTCGTCGACCACTCCTGCAAATATGACTGTCCCACTTTGCTTCGGAAATTCAGACGCCGCCAAGAGCATTGCTATCAGGGGTGCCTTTGCGTCAGAAGCCCCACGTCCGTACATATAGGTGTCTTCTATCCTGACAGGGACTTGGCCGGGCACTGTGTCCATATGGCCGCACAGCAAAATGCGGGGCTCGCCTGTTCCCTTCGTGGCAATGATGTTGCCTACGTTGTCAATGTTGACCTGCTCAAAGCCAAGCTCGTTCAAGCATTTATCCTTTATCAAGTTAGCGAGGGCGGCCTCTGATCTGGAAGGTGTGTAAAGCTCCAGCGCTTTTTTTAGCAATTCTACCGCGTAACTTGGCGAAACCAATTGCTTACTTTCCTTGCCCTAGTGCGTAGTCAACCATCAATCCGGGAATATCAACTCCTGTAACTCGGACGGTATTCTTAAATTCAGTGGTATTGTTGACCTCGTGCACCATAAGGCCGTCGTTCTTGCTCTCCATCAGGTCGACCCCTACTATTTGGCCCCCCAGCGCTCGCGCGGCCTTTAGGCAAATGTCTTCAAGCTCATTTGTCACTGGGCAGACCTCTGCATGGCCCCCTAGCGCCATATTGGTCTTCCACTCGCCTTTTCCGGAGTAGCGATATATCGCAGCCGCCACACTGTCGCCAACTACTATTGCCCTGATGTCTCGCGGGGGCCGCTCGACAAATTCTTCGAAGTAATAAATTTGGTATATCGGAAACATGTGCTGTCTGTCTTCAATCACCGCCCTGGCCGCCTCCTTGTCGCGTAGGAGAGCAATGAGTCTGCCCCAGCTCCCGACAGTGGGCTTGATTACTGCAGGGTAGCCAAACTCGTCAAGCGCTGCAATCGCCGATTCTTCTGAAAACGCCGCTACTGCCTTTGGCGTTCGAACACCCGCCTTTTCAAGCTCCATGTGGGCATACATCTTGTTTCCGCACAGTATAGCTGCATTTAGCGAATTGATAACGCGTGCACCCAATCCTTCCAGCGCTGCGGTAGAGTGGATGTTCTTGAAGTAGCTGACGCTGCGCTGGAGCACCATCTGCCCCTTATATTTTGACCTTCTGTCGTTCAGGTCTACAACAAGATTTTTGCAGTCAAGATTTTCGACGTTGACGCCTTTCTTCTTGGCAGCTTCGTAGAGGGTTTTCTCTTCCCACCTAATGTTGTCGTAGAGGATGATAAGGGAATTGCCGGAAAAATTTGATGACGACTGGTTGGCCTTTTCCTGCCTCACTGACCCCAGTCCTCGCCGACAACCTGCGCCGGTTTTATACCAAATCCTTCTCCAGTTTTCACGAGCTCGTAGCTTGCGCCGCAGTCAGGGCAGGTCACGATCTCGCCCTCCATTGAGTCGGAAGGTATCTTGATCTCTGCATCACATTCTGGACATTTGACAACCATGTCATTCTACTCCTTTGCTGGGTTTAGTTTTACAGAGGCGTCATTAATTATCTTTCTCTCCAACCTGTCGTCCAGAAACAGTTCCAGTATGTCTCCCATACGAAGTTCTTTCAGGCCATGGGCCAGCGCCTCCGCCTCGTGCTTGCCAGTCTCTAGTCCGAGCAAAGAAAGCAGGTACGCCGCTCCGTTCTTGCCTGCAAGCTCGCCAAATACGATCTTGCGCCTGTTCCCAACTATTTTTGGCTCTATTATTTCATATGCCGCGGGGTTGCGCAGAATAGCTGCAAGGTGTGTGCCGGCCTTGTGCTTGTACGCGCTGTCACCAACAATCGGCTTGGACTCGGGTACTGGCATACTGACGTATTCTGCAATAGTCTTTGAAAGGTCCTTCAGCATGTGGAGCCGAAGGTCGTTGTTTGACTTGTAGATAAGCATGAGCGCAACAGCTGTTTCAGCCAAGCTCGGGATTCCCGTGCGCTCGCCAAACCCATCTATGGTTGTATGGATTTGATCAGCTCCTGCCTCACATCCTGCCAGAGCGTTTGCAAGCGCAAGCCCCAGATCGTTGTGGCAGTGGACGTCAAGAGACGTCCTTGAGGTGTCGATGCTTTCACGCACCATTTTTACTAAATTGTACATGCCGCGCGGTCGCATGATGCCGACAGTGTCAGGTATGCTTATCCTTTCGATGCCTCGCTTGTTCATCTCCTTGCACATCTCGACAAGGAACGTCGGATCCGTCCTACTGGCGTCTTCCATCGTGAATCTCGACTTTAGGCCATGTGACTTGATATAATCAGCGACTTCTAGGGCCCTTGACTTGGCTTCTTCGCGGGTGATCCTTAGTTTTGTCTCTATGTGAATGTCGGAAATGCCCATGTAGGTTGCGACCCATGTCGCGCCGCAATCAATCGCAATGTCGACGTCGGACTTGATCGCCCTTGTATGCGCGACGATGTCGGCGGAGAGCCCCTGCTTGATTATGGTCCGGGTCGCTTGAGCATGATCCGACGACACCACTGGACTTATCTCTATCTGGTCGACTCCGAACGAGTCGAGCATCCACGCGATCTGGATCCTCTGCTTTATCGTGAACGAGACGCCTGGGTGTTGCTCGCCCTCCCTCAGCGTGCTGTCGAGGATCCTTATCTTCGTCTTCTGGTCGTTTTCGCCCATCCAGTTGTACTGGTGCGCATAGTAGTTTGGATCGTCTGATTTTAGCGACATTTGCTGCGACAATTAACTGCTTTCGGATATGATATAAACCTTTTCGCAACTAAAACAGCGAGTTCCAGCGCCTTTTTTCGCTCCAAGCGCCACCAAGAAGGTAAAAAGACTCGAATTTCGGCGGAATTCCTCAACAAGATGCGATACCAGTCACGATTGCAGGTATTTCATAACGGTCCTGCCAAGATTGTCGAATGAGCCTTGGACCAATTTGGTGCGCCTCTGGATTCCAATCTTGTAGTTTGACACTCCTTGTGATAGAGATTTTATCATTTCTTCCTGCTCCTCTAGGTTGGGCGAACCCACCGATTTTCGCACTTGCAATGACTTTTCAGGCGTCATATCTCTGATTATTTTCATAAGCTCGCCTGGAGTGAAATTCAGTTTTTGTACCTTCAGGACAGAAGCAATATCAGACAATTGTAATTTGGAAAGCGGCAAATTGTCCTTGCTTGCGGCCCTATCAACAAGCGCGCCCAGTATCTTGTGGGCAGCCCGAAATGACATCTTCTTTTTCATCACCAGCTGCTCCGCAATGTCAAGAGAGATCGCATAGCTGGTGCTTGCAGCCTGGCGCATCTTTTCTTTGTTTACTTTGAGCGACCTGACGGCGCCGTCGATTACCTTGATCGCGTCGAGGGTGATGGCAGACGCGCCAAGCAGCTGCGGCTTGATGTCCTGCAAGTCCCGGCTGTAACCAGATGGAAGTGCTTTGACTATGCCGAGCATTGACACAAGATTGCTGGTCACGATCGCCGCCTTGGCCCTTATAAGTTCCAGGGGATCGGGGTTTTTCTTTTGTGGCATTGCGCTTGACGTTGAACTGTAGCGGTCGGCAAGCTCTATGTAGCCGAATTCTGTCGTCGACCAGATTATGAAATCTTCGGCTATCCTGCCAAGCGTACTGGTCATTATTGCTAACGTCGAGGCGTATTCAAGAAATGCGTCGCGCGAGCTGGTCGCGTCTATCGAATTCCTTACGATGCTGTCAAAGCCAAGCAAGATTGCGGTCTTTTTCCTATCTATGCTGATGCTCGAGCCTCCTATGGCGCACGCGCCAAGCGGTGACTGGTTCATCCGCTGATAGACAAGATACAGCCGCTCCATGTCGCGCATGAGCGCATAAGCGTACGAGAGCAAAAAGTGTGAGAACGTCCCTATTTGCGCCTGCTGCAAATGAGTGTACATCAGCATCGGACTCTGCGTGCTCTCTTTGGCTCTATGTACCAGGCCTTCTATGAGACTCGCAAGCGCGGCACAAACGTCGTTGATGTCGTCGCGTATCTTCATCCTGATATCAAGCACCACCTGGTCATTCCTCGATCGGGCAGTGTGCATCTTGCCCCCTGCATCCATGCCCGCCTCTTTTATCACAAATGCCTCAAGCGCTTCGTGAATGTCCTCGAATCCCTCAGTCTCGATATTGTCCGGGTTCTTTTTTGCTTCTTCAAGTGCCGATAATATTTTTTTCAGTTCGTCGGAAGTGATATGTCCCATTTCATGAAGCATTATTGAGTGCGCCTCGCTGCCAAGGATGTCGTAGTAAAGTATGGACTGGTCGTGTTGCATTGAAGAGAGGAACCTGAGCACGTGGTCGTCCAGTTTGTCCTTGGACCGGGACCGATACATCAAGTGTGCACCGTGGGCGCTTTATTTTAAGGTTGTAACAT
>CBQWHN010000019.1:0-12041 GCA_967728685.1 uncultured Nitrososphaera sp. | reverse complement strand
GGAAATGCAAGAGCTTAGCCAACAAGGAGGCTTCAGGCAGGCTCCACTATGGTGCATGGACCTCTCATACAAGCAACAAAGCCCCTTGGAGGTGTCATTCAAGCTGCCAAAGGGATCGTACGCGACCACGCTTCTGCGCGAAATTATCAAGCCAGAAGACCCGATTAAGAGCGGCTTTTAGCTTAAAACATAATATATAGCGCTGCAATGCGGTATGATACACAAATGCTTGGCGGCAGGGACCTGCGAAATACTATAGAAAAGAACATCGACAAGTTGCACGAGGATTTGAGCGTCAAGATAGACAAGAAAAACCCTGACAGGATCCACGCCATTGAGGCTGCTGGCTGCACAAGATTTGCCTACTATGAACGCAAAGATCCGTTGCCGGCAGACAGCGCGTCTAAGATTTCCGGTCTGCTTGGCAATGCAATGCGCCATTCGCTGAGCAATGTGCGGGGTGAATACAAGGTCGACAGTCTGTCGCTTGAAGTCGACGCCGACCTTGTAATGGGCGACGAATTTGTTGTCAGGTTTGAAATAGCGCAGACTCTGCCAGAAGTTCCGCATCCGCGTCACTTGCTTTACTTGAACGCCTGTCTCTTTGCATTCAACAAGGACGAAGGCTTTTTGATCTACATGACTGCCGAGGGCAAGACTGTCGAGTTCTCCATGACCAAGAGCAAAAAGATGTTTGAAGAGGTCATCAGAAGGGCAAGGGTTCTCAGTACGCTCCTGAAAGACAACAAAGTGCCAATAGTCGAACCGTCTGAATTATGCCTGAACTGCAAGTACTATGAAAGGTGCTATACAAGAAAACAGGTGAAAGACGAAAGTTCGGGCTTCATACTGGAAGAAATCTTCAAGAATAAGAAATAATAAAAAGAGATCGACGCCTATTCCTTGGTTTCGGCGTGTCCTCCAGATGTTGTGTATCCGGAGCTGTATCTTTTCGCCCTTGCACCGAACACTATTGCTGCTAGGAACGCAAAGATTCCTGCTGTAACCGCAAACATCATCATCGAGTCTGCCATATCACCAACGACCTTGCCTGAAACTTAATATCTTTATCGCATGGCCAAATCATATCCAGTGATAATATCATAAAATGTCATGGGAATGTTAAGGTAAATTCCTTCTCGCCTGCGGTTGTTTCCAGCATGGCAGTTGTTCTATAAGCATAGAAACCTGTTGCTTCATATTTGGCCGTCCCTTCAACCATGCTATCCCAGCTGTCTGCATTTAGGCCATTTCGTATTGCGACTTGGGTATTTCTCAAAGGTACGGACGTCTCGCTTGGAATTTGCGTCAGGTCTGCGGATGAAGCAACCATGCCTTCAGGGGTTCCCCCTATATCACCCCCAGTCATGCGGAAGCCGCCGACATTCAAAGTGTATTGCAAAAATTCAAGTAATAGTGGGCGGGGGTTTGGATTGTACATATCAAAGGTTATCTGAACACTTGCACTTCCGTTGTCCATTCTTGTCACAGTTACATTTCTAACCGAAAGTTCAGGTTCCAATTGAAGTTGCTGGGAAGTTTGATTTCCTTCCTGCCCACCCGGAAGCCGGATATTGCCAGGTCCCATGATGAAAAATATCGCAATTGCCGCAGCGGCTATCCCACCGCTTGCTGCATAAAGGGCCTTGGTATTCACGGCGGACTTTTCTCGCGTCCACCCACGTTTTAAAGCTGTCGATTGATGCAAATGCTTATACTAGCTGTCGCGAAATTTGCTGCCGGCTTGCAGTACCACAAGGCCGCCCACATTGGCCAGGAAAGATCGAGAAAAGCCCAGAACAAGTTGTTCGACTACACCGGCTTTGCTATGCTGACTTACACCATAAAGCAGAGCAAAGCGGGCTTTGAACCGGTAGGTGAAGAAGACCTGGCCGGCAAGATGAGAAAAGGAAATGAAGCGATGATCTTTATCTGCGACAAGGACGGCTATGCCAAGGCGCAGTCAAGGCCGATGACGGTGGATCAGGGAGAAGAGATTTTCAGAAAGATGCTTGCCGATGGCATGCCGGAATTCGCTGGCGAAATCAAGACTGTGTCCTAGACCACTATCCGCGTCCCGGTTGCCTTGTTCGCTATTGCATTCTTGATCGTTGCAGGGTCTGACTTGAGCACCACAGTCGGAATCTTGCTTCGCTCTATCACCTTGAGCGCCACGATGTCCATCAAGTCGTAGGTACCTGCAGCTGAATTTTCCGCTCCCAATAGCTCAAGGCATTTTTTCACAGTTATGTCCTTGAAGAGCTTGGCTCCCTTGTTCTTGTTCGGGTCAGAGTCATATATGCCGTCAACATCCGTCGCGTTAAGGAACTTTTTCGCCTTGACCTTCTCCGCAATCAGAGCTGCAGTCGCGTTGGTGCTCTGCCCTGGATGCAGTCCGCCCGTGACTACAATCTTGCCGCCATCAGTAGCCCTGCTCACCTGCTCGAGATCAGCCGGGACTGCAGGGTATGCATTATCTCCAAGGGCTGCTATCAGGAGCCTTGCGTTGAGCCTTGAAACCTCGATGCCCATGATGTCAAGCGATGCCTCGTCTGAGCCAAAGCTCCTTGCAATGTTGATGTAATGACGCGCGATGTTGCCTCCGCCGGCCACGACCACAGGCTGCATCTCGCTACTAATTTCGAGAAGCATGCGTGCATATTTTTTCAATTCATCTGCGGCGTTATCGCCGAACAACCTGCCGGATAACTTGATTACAACTCGCTCCTTAGTGCCCAAGTTTGCTTGCTCCCATGTACAGGGTTTCTTGATCGCCCAGCACCTTTTTAACAGATCGCTCGACCTTCTCGCGATTTTCGCTAGTTGTGTAGACGCGGAGCATATCAAAGAACCCCGAGATTGACTCGACAAGTGGGATCTCTGATACTGGCATCTCGTAGACTCGGTCCTTGTCAACGACAAGCAGAGAATACATTTCCTCTTTGCTTGGAGTCAGCGGCATTGAAGGGGCGCGTGATGCGTCGACAAAGACGTAGTTCTTGTCGACGCCTGCGGCGTCGGCTATTCGCGACGCGAGTGTCTGCAGTGCTTTGTTGTCCATCTTTTGTTTGTCGCGCTTGTGCAGGAATTTTTCATATACGCTCTTGAGCAACTTCCTGTCGCGATAGTCACGCGCCATCTGGCCTGCAAATGCGTATTTCCCGTCAACAATACAAAGCCGCTCCAGAGTAGCTTCATCCGTCAACGCAAGATAGTTTTGAAGCGAAGTGTTCGAAAGTTCGAGTGAATCGTCTGCGGCAAGCATGGCCCGCAAAAGCATGACTTCGGCAGCCCGCACGGTCTTGTGGAAGTACACCGCCTTGAACATTTCATATCTTGAAATGAGCATTGATTCGAGCGAGTTTAGAGCAGACCTGTTTATCGCAAGCCGATTCTTAGAAACTTCAAGCGAGCCTATCAGCCGGTAATAATCGACCTTGGCATACTCTGCTCCAGTGAAAAGCCCGTCGCGTGGCAAATAGTCCATGATATCTGCAGATAGTCCGCCAGAAACGATCTCGTTCATGAAATTCACCTTTGATTGACCAAACGATAGGCTGCAGATGTGATCTGCGCTGTAGCCGTGTCTGCCCATGATGTCGGATATTTCGCTTTGAATTATGATCCTCTTGCCCATCTCCTCATGGGTAGTGTTGCAGCGATACTCCAGCACCTCTTCAAACAGGTGCGAAAATGGCCCATGTCCGATATCATGCAAGAGTGCGGCAAGTCGGAGATCTTGCACTATCTCCGCGTGGTCGATGTAACCTTTGCCAAGCAGCGTTTCCCCTGCTAGGCCTGCGATGTGCATTGCCCCGAGCGAGTGTTCAAAACGGGAGTGCTGTGCGCTGGGATACACCAGATGCGCGCCCGCCAGCTGCCGTATCCTCCGCAGGCGCTGAAACGCGGGGTTGTCAATAACTTCTTTTTCGACCTGCGAGAACCTGATTGACCTGTGTACAGGATCGGTGATCTCGCCTGAAAACTCCATTGTTTGTATCACAAATTAAGAGGACTTAAACTTTCAGCTCTTTCCTTATTATCTTCATCATTTCCTGGTGGACCTGCTCCTTGTTCTTTGAGCCGTCAATGACCTTCCATCTGAACTGCTTTGCAAACTTCAAATAATTTTTGTAGGCTTTGGCGGCTAGCTGCGGATCTGATTCGAATCTGTCCTGCGTTTCAGCGCGCTTTGTCGACATGCCGGGGTTGACAAGTATCACAATTACAAGGTCTTCTTTTGGCAGATTCTTGTCAAGACTGATGAGCCAGCTTGTGTCCATGCCGTTTGCCGCGCCATAGATAAGATTTGATTGCCAGTAGCGATTCATGACAACAATCGTGCCGTTTTCCACCATGCTTTCGATTTCTCTCTTTTTTTCCCACCTGTTTGCAGAGAACAGCAAATGCTTTACCTCTGCGGGATAGTCGCGCCTGCCGTCAAGGAACGCCTTTATCTCCATCCCTATAGGCGTCGTATAGTCCGGGAAATCGATAATCACACAGACCTTGCCTGAGAACTTGAGAGCATCAGCGAGCATTCGAGACTGAGTAGTTTTGCCTGCCTTGTCGGTGCCTTCTATTACAATTATCTTGCCCTTTGTTGCCACCGCTTGAGGGTCATGAATGCATCAATAAAAGGATGTTGAGTATTATTTGGCTCAGGCGTATGCCTGTCGTATTTTACATGCCATGAGCGTCGAGAATTTAATCTGAAAAACCAACAAATTAAAATATTAACAAACATTGTAACAAATGGTCCAAGTCCAAGTGAAAGACGAGAAATCAACCATTGCGATATTTGACACGTTCAAGACCCGGAAGAACAAGTTCACAGGCGAGGCGAAGCGGCAGCGCGGAATAATCGCCCATTTGGCCACCGAACAGAGCCCCGAGCTCCATACCAGAACCTCGATAGCGCATGCAATTGCAAAGCAGCATGGCATCCTGTGGCAGAACATCTACTCGGGTATATTTCGCGACCTTGACGAAGTTCTAATTCCAGCCGGCGTGGTGAAAGAGGGCGGCAGGCTTCCGCTCAGGCGTGGGCCCAAGGCGCTCCAGCTTGAAGGCGTCCCGTTTTACGAGCTGACGGACACGGGTATGCTAGTCGCCTCGGCGATTGATGAGCTTGGCGACAAACGCATGAAGCTGTTGCAGTCGTACGTCGCGTCGCTGCCGTCAGGTGACGCAAGCTCCAGAGCTATGAAGGAAGGCATGCTTTTTCTGATATCGGCTGCACCATCGTTTGTTTCAAAGATAATAAGCGAATACATTTATGCCTACAGCACTGGTGCAATAGATGCGATCGCACCGCTCGATGCCAAGAAATTACGGTCAGTCATCGCAAAGCAAATAATTGTTGAAAAGGAGTTGGTTGAAGCCTTTATGGCTATGCAACAGGATAACAAGGATTTGGTTAGAAACTTTTTCAAAGTTCTGACCTAGTGGCCTTCGTACCCGCAGGCTGTGCACCGGTACTTTTTCTGCTTTCCCTTGCAACCTTCGCAGCGCCATATCCGGGCGTTTCTGCACTTTGGGCAGCTGAAACTTTCTGACAGCTCACCCGGTCTCACTTCCTTGCCACAGGCGTTGCAGGTTGGCATGTCGTACGAACCGGCGTACATTTTTCTTGGGTGCATATCCTCGCCGACCTATTTTTACTTTTGTTGGGCCCCAGAAAATAAAGGATTTATACCGTCCCGACTAAGTTATGATATGGGCATTGGACGATACATGGCAAGAGGTCTTGCCAAAGAGCTGGACAACAGATCAAGAGAATTCTACGAGTTTGTCATGCCAGCTATAGACATGGTGGAGGACGGCAATGATCTGGTAGTCGCTATTGATCTTCCGGGCTTTGCTAAGAAGGATATTAACCTCAGAATAAACGGAAACATCCTGTCGATAAGCGCCAAGAGGGAACAGGACGAAGCGCTTGGAACCGTCTATTACAGACATAGGCCGGCCAAAATTGACAAGAAAGTGCTGCTTCCGATATCAGTCAAGGAAGAGGACAAGATAGTGGGCAAAGCTACGTATGATAATGGCGTTGTGACCCTCAAGATACCGATACCAAAGTCGACCAACATCCCTATAACATGAAAGAAAAAGCCCGCAAGACCGGCGTTTTCCTAATCAGCGCATCCGTATTCTTCGAGCTTTAGATGTTCGTCGCATGTCAGTCCGATTCTAAATAAAGAAATTGAAACTCATTTAGGTACTTGTACCGGAACATATTAAATCAAAGCAGCAATAACAAGATAGGCATTGCAGGCAAACGCCTTTTGCTCTCACGATAAGGATAATACCTATCAGTACCTACAGAATAGGAGCGAGTCGGTCGGTTGTGGAAAATGAAGGCTCACAGCAGCCTGAAGGCAACGCAACAAACAAGATACTTGATTTTATCCAGGAAAATCCCAGCTGTCACCTCAGAAGGATCAAAAAGGAGCTTGATCTAGCAATGGGCACAGTTCAGTACCAACTTGACAAACTGGAAAAGGCGGGCAGGATAACTTCGCAAAAGCATGGTCTGCACAAATACTACTTTGCCGTAGGACTGTTCGAGGAAAATGAAAAACAGCTGCTTGAAGTCCTGAGCAATGAAACTGCGCGTGAGATTCTTATGTTCATTGTTGAGCAAAAGAATCCGTCACAGACTGAAATCGGCAAGCACATGGAGATATCCGCGGCATCCGTAACCTGGCACATTAAGCGTCTGAAGGACTCTAGAATAATTGATGAAATCAGAGAAGGCAAGTTTAAACGTTACAAACTACGCGGGGATTCCAAGCAAGTTGTTGCAATGCTGAAGAACTTTTACCCAAGCATCTGGGACAAATGGAGCAATAGGCTTGCAGAGATGTTCTTATCAATGTCGAATCAGGCTGCTGAGAAAGGAGGAGAAGAATTGTGACAGATTTCCTATCCATGTCTATTTGGATTATGTTTTCTTCGCTAATACGGCAGATAAGTAATGAAATTGATGGATCCGACGAGCAAGTCGGGAATGAAACAGGATCAAACGTTACAGGAGATGAACTAGGAATAGGAGTCATTCAATCCGAGCCCTATGATCCGATAGTACAGATAATCAAGATAGGCATTGCGGCATTTTCAGTTCTTCTACTCGGTCTTTCGCTATCTGCATACAAGAAAACTGCTCTCAAGAGTGTAATATACGCAGCTGTGGCGTTTGGATTATTCGCGGCCCAATTGTTATTTGATTATTTGGAAGATGCAGTTCAAGGCTGGCAGCAGCCGTATAACGACGTCATATTCTATGCAATGACTCTTGCCATCCTTGTGCTATTCTTTTTGGC
This sequence comes from uncultured Nitrososphaera sp., assembly GCA_967728685.1. Lineage (GTDB taxonomy): Archaea > Thermoproteota > Nitrososphaeria > Nitrososphaerales > Nitrososphaeraceae > Nitrososphaera. The sequence continues at coordinate 4,716 of CBQWHN010000019.1, read as the reverse complement.
AGTGGTAAGGCGGAGATAAGTCTACAATTTCCTTTTCAACATGATGGCAACTGTCACAGCCGCTGCAGCAAAACCGCCATAGGACAAGTGCGCATTGTATGGCAGTATCATCGCCGATCCGATAAATAGTGCAGAAGCAAGGATGCTTGCGGCAAGTGTTCCATTGTTTCTCTCCTGCCGGCCGTACGGGCCCACCGTTTCCAGGTACGCCCTGAGCAGCGGCGCGACCGTGACCGAATCCTGAATGCCCTTTGCAAACCTCTTTGCAGAGACCTTTACTTCTTCAATGTAGGCGTCTCTCACTAGTCCCTCTTCCTCAAGCAAGTTTGCAAGCACCTTGACAAACTGGAACGGCACCTTGTGGTACTGGTAGATGCCCTCCAGAATAGAGGCCATGCGCATGTAGAGGGCGAGGTTCTTTGGCAGCCTGAACGGAAAACGGCTCATGGTCTTGTTAGCAAGGTCTACAAGCGACTTTACTTCCATCCTGTCTACCTCCCTGCCATGCATTGACTGGATTGAAAGCGCGATGCCACGCTCGACTATATACCGGTTGACAGTAGGCTCAAGCGTTCCAAGCTCGATTAACACATTGACTGTTCTTTCCGGGTCTTTGTCCAGCAGACCTAGATAAAGTCGGATGAGCCTGATGCGGGTCTCGCCGTCTAGCCTGCCGACCATGCCAAAGTCATACAGTATCAGCCGGCCGTCATCGGCTACTGAAATGTTGCCGGGGTGCGGGTCGGCATGGAATATGTTGTGGCGCAAAAGCATCTTGAAGAACAATCTGTGTGCGCGCACCACAAGTTTTTCCCTGTCAATGCCTTTTTCTTCCAACCTTGCAATGTCGGTGATCTTTACTCCTGGCACGTATTCCATCGTAATCACGTGTCTGCTTGTCCTTTCATTAAACACATCAGGTACGACAACGGATGGATCACCTGCCAAGTTGTGCTTGATGGTTAACAGGTTCTGTGCCTCTATGCGGTAGTCCATCTCTTCATGCACAGTCTCGATGAACTGCGCTAGCATGCCTTCCGCCGAGAACCGCAGATTGGGATCAATAAACCGGGCGGCAAGGGGAAGTATTTTTTTCAGGACGTAAATGTCATCTTCAATAATCCTTTCAATGCGTGGCCTACCGACCTTTACTATCACCTGGCGGCCGGCGTATTTCGCGACGTACACCTGTCCCAAGGACGCGCCCGACAGCGGGGCGGTGTCAAACTCTTCAAACGCGTCCTCTATCGCTCCAAGCTCGCCTTCGATTATTGGCTTTATATCAAAGAACGGCGCAGGTGGTACGTCGTCCTGTAGTTTCGCGAGAACTTCAAGGTATGGCTGCGGTAGGATGTCGACTCGGGTTGAAAGCCACTGGCCGAGTTTGATATACGACGGTCCGAGGTCGATAAAAGTCTTGAGCGCCTTACGAGCATGCCGACGATATTTTTCTTCGTCAACGTTCTTGCCTTCTCTCTTCACCCATTCGCGCCTGTCACGGCGCAGACTGATGACGACTGGAAGGAGCTTGAGCATGACCCTTGCTACGTGGAGCTTTGAAGGGTGCGGGAAAACAGGAGCTTCGTCGATGCTGTCTTTTCTGACCTGGGACGGGTGCTCCATTCTTTATTCGCTCCTTTTTTTTATTGAATTAGCCGCATTGAAAACAAGGCTTCCGGCCGACGAACCTGCGAAGTACCCGACAACAGCAGCGTCTATGGCTGCATCCCTGGAGCTCTTACCTTCTTTTTTGCGCCTGTTGTAAACTGCTGCGCCCACGCGCCGACCGACAACTAACGCAGCGGCTGCGCCTGCAAGATATTCTGGCGCGTCTACGAGCAGGTGACCAAGTGGATTTCTCAGCGGATCCACTTTGTCCACGTGGACGGTGTAATGTGTGTCATAATCACGTATGTGTAGGTTCCCGTAGCGGTACTGCTTTCTGGCTCCCTTCTTGGCGCCAAGGACAGTCTCTTTGAAATCGATTATCGGCCTAACGGCCTTGGGAACAATGATGTTGTTCTCGCCGTCAATGAATTCCACAGCTCAGAAAAAGCCTCAGATTGCATATAAAATTAGCGAATAGGTTTAATCCCACACCTCATGCTGTAATGGCAATGGGGCACGTCAGGGTAATCGGAAGCAGAAGGATCTATTCGGGGAGCATCACATTGAGAAAGGATAGGTTCTTGCTGGGCGGCAGAGTGATCGACAAAGAGATAGTCGAGCACCAAGATTCTGTCGGAATAGTCCCGGTCAGGGGCGGAGATGTCATCCTCATCGCTCAGTACCGGCGCGCTGCAGGCAAAGTGTTGCTTGAGATACCGGCGGGCAAGATGGAAAGAGGGGAAATGCCGAGGCAGGCTGCGAATCGCGAAATGGCCGAGGAGATTGGCTATTCTGGTAAACTCAAGCCGCTGATGAGATGTTACCTCGCACCCGGCTACTCCACAGAGCTCATGCATGTGTTTGTCGCTACCAATCTGAGAAAGATAAAGCGCGGGCCTTTGGACGATGATGAGAACATCATGATAAGGAAAATGAAACTTAGCGCGGCTCTCAGGAAGTGCCTCAGCGGCGAGATCCAAGACAGCAAAACCGTGGCTGCGCTTCTCTCCTACAGCCAGTCCGACTGAACCGGCTGGTACACTTTTTTCCTTGCGTCGTCAAGGCTATTCCTCTCGGTTATCAGCCCTTGGCGCTTCAGGTCCTCAACCGCCGCCTGTACCGTCCTCCTTGGTAAGTGGCTCATCGAAACAAGCTCGCTCTGCTCAATGGGGTGCTTTGTTCGGATTACAAAGTAGATGAACTTTGCAGCCGGCCCGCCCTCGGGATTCCTCCGCAAATACGACACTCCAAAAGCAGATTTTGAGAGGAAACCTCTGCGCTGCGACTCGACAGAGGCTATCGCGTCTGGATGCACCTCTGCCAGATTGACGCGCTGGCCAAACTCAGCAATGAGCGCTGACTGCTGCGACTCGAGCGGCGTCTCAAAGATGAACGTGCTTGGCGGATACTTGTTTGTTATTGCGCCTACGAAGCTCCACTTCACCAGTGCCTTCTCGTCATAAATGCCAACGTTGATCCCCTCGTTTGCCTCGAGCACTATTTTCTTCGAGCCCAATTTTACTGCCTCCTCTATCTTATCTAGCGTGTCATCGATCCCGAGTTGGTGGCGCGGATCCTTCTTGCCGACCTTCCACTGGAACTCGAGGCCGGCAGACTTTATCGCGTCGCCGATCTTGCGCTTTTGGTCGATCGAGAGGTCGATGCTGTTTTCGCCAACTTCAATGATGTCAAAGCCGACTTTGGCAGCCTCCTTGACAAGCCTCTCTAGAGAGCTTTCCGAGATCGCAAACTCTGTTATTGTGCTGCCTGTCGAGACGCGCACGCCAAAATCATGATAGAATTTGATCTTTTTCTTGAGGCTTTCTACCGATACTAGCATGGGAAACGCGCCGTAGATCTTTACCACGTCGATGAAAGAGGATATTACCTCAAAGTTCTCCTTGTCCATACCCTGCAGTTTGTCTATGGTGCAGGTTATCCCCTCTTTGCGTGGCTTTTTCGCATCTACCCTGTTCTTTGCAAGGTCATCAAGCATTGCTAATTATGATATATGCGGATTTTGCGCATATTTTAATTTGTGGATTTTAGGTCATTAAATGTCTCAACTGGACGGTTATTGGCTGTGCTGGTCGAGTCCCCAGCGGGACCTTACTCGGTCTTCAAGCTTGAGGAACAACACCCGGTCAAATACGATACCTATCACGAAAAGGGTGATCATTACTGCAATTATTTGACCCATGTCAGTGAAACTCTCGCCGACGTAAAGTAGGTAGCCAAGCCCGGACAGGGTAGTTATCAGTATCTCAGCGCCGATGAGGGCATGCCATGCAAATGACCACGCCTGCCTTATTCCAAGAATTAGCGATGGGGTTGCTGCAGGGATCATCACATAGCGAAACAGTTTGAATCCTTTTGCGCCCATGTTGCTGGCCGCGCGAAGATAAATTGGCGGGATGTTGCGGATGGAGCTGTACGTAGATATCATTATCGAGAATGCAGAGGCCATGATGACTACGAACAATATCGACATGTCGTTGTGGCCAAACGGAAGGATAGCAAATATGGCCCATGTAATGCTTGGGAAAGTCAAAAGCCCTACGGCAAAGGAGCTCATCGTCTTTCCAAAGCCTGGAAACTTGACCATCGCAAGGCCCACTGCTCCTCCTATTCCAATGGCGATCAAGAATCCGGCCCCAAGCCTACCTATTGTCACACCGATGCCTACAGCCAGCGAAGCATTTGATATTAGTTTAGCTATCGAGCCAATGACCATTGCCGGAGATGGCATCAAATACGCGGGCCATATTTCTAGCAGGAATACCAGCTGCCATATTCCCACAAACGCTGCTAGGAACAGCGCGATGTTGGCGGCGTCACTTATGTCAAAGCTGCTCTTACTGGAATGCTTCTGTGCGTATTTCTCTTCTAGCAAATTGAAAATCTTCCTCCAGTTCCTTCAGGATCCGTCTCTTGATCAGCATGAGTTCAGGACTCTCAACGTCGCGGGGCCGTGGGAGGCCTATCACAAGCTCTTTCTTGATGCTGCCAGTTCTGGGCGACAAAACTACAATCCTGTCGCCAAGCAATAATGCTTCGTTGATGTTGTGGGTGACAAACAGGATCGTCTTTTTGGTGGTTTCGTGTAGC
>CBQWHN010000018.1:0-12141 GCA_967728685.1 uncultured Nitrososphaera sp. | reverse complement strand
GTTCAAGCAAGGGCATAAAGGAAACTAGGAAATGGATCGCCTACTGTAGCGGCTGCGGCAGGGCCTTTGAGCCCTACGCAAAAGAGTGTCGGCTATGCGGCAACAAATTGAAACGCAAGTATAAAGTCATCTGAGTGGGTTACGCCGTTGCCGCCGAGCATCATGACCACTTCAATTCCAAGCGGCGCGGCATTCTTGAACTGTCCAAAAAATGGCAAGGCATGTTGCCCACGGCATCAATGATTATCAGAAAGCAATTGAAGGTTTGTGCAAGCGAATTACTGACAACAGTAACGTCATGCTAGGCTCCAGATTTTCAGATCTTATTGTATTGCTCAAAAAGCGTCCTTTGTAGTATCTCCTTGGTATTATTGCGAGAGTCGAGGATTTTACGGACACGCTCCGCCCTAGCATGCCCGAAGCCAGGTATAGTAGCAAGCTCGGCCGCTGAAGCATTGAGAGCCCTATTGGGTGTGTTGAATTTTTCGAGCATTCTTGCTGCAAGCTTTTCTCCTACTCCCGGTACTGAGGAGAGCACTGACAGTTGCTGAATGTAGACAGAGTTTTCTTTCTTGATCTTTCTCAATAATGGGCCCGCGGCCTTGCCTTCTCGCAGGCTCTTGTTTGCGAGCGTCACAAGCAATTGCACAGTCTGGTCTGCTGAAGGCGTGTGTATTATCGGGATTCGAAAATCTGTCACGACTGTCGCAAGGGCGTCATAGGCAAGTGGCATTCTTTCAGCAAGTTTCTTGATATCCTTGTCTTCGGCGCGATCAGGGATTTCTGCCAGCTCGACAAGGTTGCCCTGCACAATTATCATTGGCTTTTGATAGTGTTTGACAAGGTCGGAACATTGTAGAAAGAGTCGGCCGTCATAGATCGAGCTTACGAGATCGTGGACTGTTTTACGCTCTACGACTGTTTCCGGTGAGACGACATAGTCACCCACTTTCAGTTGCGCAAAATCAATGACCGCGCCCGCTTTCCTTAACAGGTCAGGGATGCCGCTATTCTTCTCCCTTTCGTCGACAACAATTCTGACGGGCACAGCAGAAATCTGGTCTTGCCCACCCTATAATTTTTTATTCGGCCTTGGGCTTTGGACCCGCTCCGGCTGGACTACCGGATAGGCCGCCCTGCATGCCGCGGATCATTTCGTTTATCTTGTTTTCAACTTCCTTCAGGTTTTCCTTTACCCTTGTCTCCTGCTTGCCAAGCACCATCACACGAGTGTTTGATAACTCCTTCTTTTCTTCCAGCTCTTTTATCACTTCTTCCTTCTTTGCCTTGATTAAGACCGAGCCGGCGTTCTTGTATACTGTATCGTCAGGGCCGGCTTTTTTCAGCTCTTCAAGTGCCCTGTCGGTTTCTACCATTTCAACCTCCAGCTGTTGCTTTTGCATCATTATTGCTTGGAGGTTCTGCTGGAGCTGCTGTAATCGCGATACCTGTTCTCTCAACCACGGAGGAAGTTCTTGTTCACTCAAGATGCGATTACTCAGATCAACAACCTATAAAATCATACCGTTATGCACTTGTAAGAAGCGTCTGCCAGACGAATGTAAGAATTAATGCTAGCGCGCAATGACGCGATGTTGGCTGTTTCAATAGCGAAAACGACATCCGAGTCTTTTAGAGAAATTCTTGCCCTGCCCTCGGTTTTAGGCAGGCGCTTTAGGTCGGGAGCAAGCGCATCGCGTATTGAAGTTGCAACGCGCCTTGATTTTGTGGATATCCTGATCTTAGCTTTGTAGCTTATCAAGGTCAATATCGTATGCTCCTGACGCGATCTTGAACTTGCACTTGGGGCACTGCCATATGCCTGCCGCCAGCCTGCCAAACCTGAGCGAGCCACATGACGGGCACCTACGCTTTTTATGCAAAGTTCGGTAGACCTTACCGTAGCGCTTCCGCACAGTCGCACCGAACTTTATTCCAAGACCCTTAAGGTTTGTCGAGCCTTTCCTAACCATTCTTTGCTGCCAGCTCCTTTAGTCTTGCCCGTACTTCCTCTCCTTTAGTTCTTGCTGTCTCGGCCGCCTTCTTTAGCTGGTCGACGGTGAACGCGCCGGTGTACCCCTTCTGGATTGCGCAAAAGCCATCGTCGGCAGTGGTTATAGTTATCCTTGCGTCCATGCAGCCTTCTTCTTCTGCAGTTGGGTCTATCAGTACATGGTCGCCAATCCTTGCTGCGGTTATTGAAACTGGTACAGTCGTCACGGGCATTGGTCTTGTCTGGCCTGTGTCAACTACTTTGTCGTCCTTCATTTCAAGTATCGGTAGCTTGGCAGTCAAGAGTGATGCCACAACAGCGTACGACGTTGCGTCGAACAGATTGCCGTCCGCGTTTAACACGCTGCAGTCCACGAATATTGTGTAGACGATCTTGCCCGGGACCAGCGCTAGCTGATCGAGGTCTATCATTTCTGATTCCCTGACCCCTCTGTCAACCACTCTTGCCAGCTCGACCACCTCCTCGTCAGGAGGTCCCGGCTCGGCGTGAGGCGATGCCGTTGGGAGTACTTCAGCCGTTACAATGAGAGCGCCTTTGTTCTCAAGCCCTTCAAACGGCTCGCCGGTCGCTACCTTGATGCCTGCGATTACTTCAGAGTCACCCAGTTTCACTCTTGCAGAGCCATTGGCCTTCTTTATTACGTCAATTTCGATTTCAAGCGGCCTCTGCTCGGAGAAATCCCGGCCGTCCAGTCTCTTGCCCTTGGCAAGAGAGTCCCACATCTGTTGCCTACGCAGGTGCTCTACAATTATCGTTGATCTTCTTGACGAGCTCATTATACTTCCTCCTTTAGCTCAGTTTCATTACCAAAGTACTTTTGCATCAGGGCCTGTTTTTGAATTTCGTAGACCATCTTGCAGCCGCGGATTGCCTTGTCGATGCATTCGTTGAATTGATCTGGCGAAAGCCTGCCATCCAGCTGCAAGAGAGTCACCTGCTCCAGGCGTGGCATGTATGCAACTGGCATGTCTGCGCCGCCCTCCTTGTCTTCCGTGTCATTGATGTCGAGCACAATTTTCTCGTCGACCTTGCCTGCAGCACACGCAGCCACTAGGTCGCGCATGTTGATGCCGGCATCTGCCAGTGCCACTGCAGCTGCCGTAATTCCTGCGCAGCGCGAGCCACCATCAGACTGGAGCACTTCGACAAATACGTCAATTGCCGCCCTCGGGTAGTCCTCGAGCATTAGTGCTGGCTCAAGAGACTCGCGCATAACCTTCGAGATCTCAACTTCCCTTCTTGAAGGAGCTGGGTTCTTACGCGTGTCCGTCGAGAACGGCGACATGTGATACCTGCAGCGGAGCACGCACCTGTCTGACTGCGCCATGTGCTTCGGGTGCACTTCCCGCGGGCCATATACGGCTGCCAGTATCTTGTTCTTTCCAAATTCAATGAATGCAGAGCCGTCGGCATTTTTCACAGAGCCTACGGTTATCTTTACTTCACGAAGCTCGTCAATGCCTCGCCCGTCTGTCCTTTTTCCATTTGCGTCAATCAAATTTCTTGTTTGAGTCATTTCTCATCAACCTCCAATTCTTCTTCCACCTCGTCTGAAGTGGATTCGATTTCTTCCGATTTGGGAACGCCACCAACCGGAGCGCGCGATGTTTCCTGCTGTGGCGGAGTGTCCGGCACATTCAGCAGTACCTTGATACGCTGCGTTAGGTTTGCGGTATGCGCTTCTTCTTCCACCATCTTGATCGCCCTGACTGCCAGTTTTATTCCTTCTGGAGTCCTGCCAGTCACGACCACGATCCCATTCTGACCTATCAGCACGCGAGTCTGGGTAGCCTGCTCTATCGTCTGGATCATAGAACCGCGCTTGCCTATCAGCCGCGGAACTCTCGTTGCAGATATCTTGAGCGCTTCTCCTCTTGGGATCTTGCCAAGATCCCTGTCCTGAACTGTAAGCATAGGATCACGCGTCCTGTCAAACGCCATAATGCGGGCAGTTATCATGTCTCCTACCGCGAAGTGCCTGCTCATGTCATCCCTTGCTGGCGAAAAGTCCCTTCCAAATACGTCCTGAGCGGGCAAGTGAGCTGAGAAACACGAGTTGATGTCAACCTCCCATGACAGCGACGAATGATCGATAATCTTGCCAATCACAAGGTCGTTGACGCGCGGGATGTAAACGCCTGATAGTGGAATGACCTTGACACCATCCCGCCCTGTCTCTGCAATCCCAATTCTTGTTGCAATAAGAGTGTTGCCAGCCTTAATCACATTCATCAATGGCCTAAAATTTCCCTCGGCAATCTTGTCTCCGGGGATGACATACCTTCTCTTCACATCGTGCATGCCTCAAAGACTCACCACTCGGGCAAAAGGCCCTTCTGAAAATACATCATCATTTTTCATTTTCTCTTTCTCCTTTTTGGGAGTAGTAACAGCTGACTTATATTTTAAGTGTAGATATCTAGCCTTCCTTTACCTGGGCTGAGCCCTTCGTGACCGAGCCCAACCTGTCGAGGAACTGGCCTTTCAGGCTAGCATTCATTTCAAGCACCGCCCTCAGGGAACCATCTGAGAGCCACTCTTCGCCCTTGAGGTCGCCCGTGGACTTTAACACATTGTAGGACTGGGCCGCAAACTGTGGCGGCACCGTCACGGTGAGCTTGGCCGTCTCCGATTTTAATGGAAGTATCTTGCGTAGCGCGTCCACAACCGCCTTGGTCTGATCGTCTGCCTTTTTGAACGGGTCTATAATCACCCTTGCCTCGTCCATCGCTGCCTCTATTCTTATGATCGGGTGTGGCACGTGGGTCTTGGGGTCTACAAAGCTCTTGTTTATGAACTGGACGATTTGCTTTTTCTTTTCCTCCACCATCTTTCTGCGCTGGTCTGTCGTAAGGTTGAGCTCGCCCCTTGCAAGTATCTGCTTAGCTACCTCTGAAGCGTCAGTGGTCTTGAAGTGCTTCATCATTTTTTCGCTTGATGTCCTTGAGCCTTTATTTGCATCAGAGTAGATCTCGTCTGACACGAGCACGCCTGAAATGTCTGCCCTCTTGCCCAGCTTGTATTCCAGAGCCGGATCGGGCTTGACCAGTAGCTCGAACTTGTCGCCGTCCAAAGTGAGGCGCGCGACGGTGAACTTGTCCGTCATTTTATTGACAGGTTCATTTCCGGAGTATATATGCGTGTCAAAATACTCTCCAAAAATTTCCAAGTTTCGGTAGATTTTTAAGGACGTTTTGGCATGCTTTCACAAGTATTGGCTTCTCCGTCTGTTGAAGTTGTCGAAAAATCCGATGAGAGGATTGTTGTAAGGTTTAACAATATTCCAAGGCAGTATGTGAATTCACTCCGGAGGCTTGCGATAAGCGAAGTCCCTACACTGGCGATTGACGATGTTGTAATTCTTGAAAATTCATCTGTCATGCACGACGAAGCCGTTGCCCACAGGCTCGGCCTAATCCCGCTCCGCACCGACCCTGGAAGGTTTGTCATGCCACACGAATGCGACTGCAAGAGCACGCTTGGCTGCAGCAAGTGCAGAGTGCTCCTTGTACTTGACGCAGAGGCAAACCAAAAGACCCTGGTCGTGACATCAGGCGAGCTTGTATCAGAAGACGAGATGGTCAAGCCAGTCAGCAAGGAGATTCCGATAATTGTACTTGCGCCAAACCAGAAACTGAAATTTGAAGCGTACGCAAGGCTTGGGACAGGTAAGGATCATGCCAAGTGGCAGCCGACTGCGGCCGCGGTTGTCAAGGACGGCAAGGATGAGGATGAGATCATTTTGGTGATAGAGTCGAACGGCGCGCTGACAGCTGAAGGGATACTGACGGTCGCTGCAGAACGGCTTGCATCAAAGGTCAAGAACTTCAAGCAGTTAGTATCGTCGCTCAAGGTACCAAAGAACGCCTAGGTACATTTATTTGGGGAGCTTTTACTACGAGTTGACATAACGTATGTTTGCCAATACGATGATCGATAATACTATCTGGACTCTTCGCGCCGCCTTCAAGAAAAACAAAGCGCCGATCTGGCGAGCTCTAGAGGAAGAGCTGGCAGGCCCGCGGGCCAACCGGCGCAAGATTAACGTGAGAAGGCTTGCTGAAGTAACCAAGGCAAGTGAGGTTGTAGTCGTCCCAGGCAAGATCTTGGGAACTGGCAACCTCGGCCACAAGCTAACGGTTTGTGCTTTTGCAATATCTGAAACCGCCGCCAAGAAAGTAATTGAATCAGGCGGCAAGGTCGTGACATTTGAAGACCTGATAAAAAGACATCCAGATGGAAAAGGAGTGCGAATAATTGGCTGAGCAAAAAATAGTTCAAAAGCAGCAAAAGACCATAGTCATCGACGCAACAAACTGCATAGCCGGCCGGATGTGCTCGCACGTTTCAAAATTATTGCTTCAGGGCAACAGGGTTGCCATTGTAAACGCCGAGAAGGCGATGTTGTCAGGCGACCGCTACAAGACCATAGAACTGTATAAGGAACACTTGGAAATTAATTCAGTCACAAACCCGATTCATGGCCCGTTCCACCCAAGGAGACCCGATACGATTCTATCCAAGATGGTAAGGGGGATGGTGCCCAAGAGAAAGTCAAGCGGCATGACCGCGTTTAAGCGCCTTAGGGTATATATCGGGGTGCCGGAAGAAATGAGAAGCGCCAAAACGGAGTCATTTTCTGATTCCAAGATCACAAGGCCAGAGGCATATTATATTTCGGTTGGCGAGATCGCTAGGCAGATAGGATGGAATGGATAATGACAAGCAAGATAGAACTCTATCCGGGGCAACGCAAGTCGAGCAGGGCAGTTGCCACGATTGCAAAGGGCTCAGGTAAGGTCAGGATAAACAACACACCGGCAGAGCTGATAACGCCCGATGTTGCAAAAGAGATGGTGCTGACTCCGCTTACGCTGGTTGGCGACTACCGCAACCGGGTAGATATTAACGTGCAGGTGCACGGCGGCGGCTTTATGGGCAGAGCATTTGCAAGTGCGGTCGCAATCTCGCGAGCCTTGGCTGGACAGGAAAAGGGTGGCAAGGACCCGAAGGAACACCCGTTCACAAAGAGCGTGCGCGAAGAGATGAGGAGAAAGATAACCGAGTACGACAGGCACCTGCTATCCGGGGACAGTAGGCAGACAGAATCCAAGAAGTTTGGGGGTCCCGGCGCTAGGCGCAGAAAGCAAAAATCATACCGTTGAATCCAGCGTGCTAGAAGAATATGCTATAGAATTGTATCACCTTACTTTTATGAAAAATTCTATCTTTCTGTCTTCTTTGAAATACAGAAGCAGAGCAGATATTCACAGAATCCTAAACCTTGCTGTCCTGAATTGTGTACACTTTGTAGAGCTTGCCAGTCTGCCTGTCAGTATACTTCCATTCATCTACATTGAGCTTCATTTCCTTGAATTTAGCCATTATTGAGGGATGAAGCATCTTGTAGACATCTTCGCCGATCGAAATCCTGTTAGGTCCGGTTAGCGAGGTTATCTTAGCCGCGATGTTCATGCAGTAACCAAGTATGTCTATCTGAGAGCTTTTGCCGTGACCGTACTGCACAATCACGTTTTCGCCTTCATCCATCCCTATCTTTACATTCAATTCAGGATAATCATATTGGTTTAAGATCGGGTTAATGCCGTTCTTTACCACTGTCAACATTGACCTTGCGCACTGAACCGCCCTGTCGCATGCAAGCAGCTTGTTGTAGCTTGCAGGAAAGAACGAAATGACCGCGTCACCCACGTATTTCAGCACATAACCTTCGTGGCTGTAAGTGACCTGGGACATCTCGTACGTAAACGCGCGGATAATTGTCGTTAGCTTGTCGGCCGGTAAGGTCATGCTCATGTTCGTCGACCCCACAAGGTCAGCGTACATTATCACGAGTGGGATCTTGCTGCTTACATGGTTGAGCAGGAATTCTTGTCCCTGTTGAAGCGACGCCTCGTACTGGAAGCGACGCTTGAGCGCCCTCCAAAGCCTGTCCTGAGTCTGCGAAACAAGAGTCTCCGAGTCGACAGTCTTGTCATCTGAACGGGTTCTGGCGTCGCTGCTCATCATCATGTTAAAGAGGGCGTTGCTGGTCTTGTCTTGTCCGTCCTTTTCTTGATCCTTCTCTGCCTTGGTCAAGCCCGTGCCTATCTGGTCGGTTGTCACATTTAAACATGAATATATTAGACAGCGATGCCCAATTTCTGGATGTGAGGGCGCCGTTCAAGGGAGACGACTATTTCTGCAGCCAGGTAAACGCCAATACTCAAAAGGTGGAACAGGCGTACCTTGAAGCGATCAAGCCTGCCATTGCGATGCGCAAGGCAAGCGCTATGCTGGGCGACGGCACAGTGACGCAGGTAGACACCTTCGATCCACAGAACGTGCAGCTGTTTTACCAGCGGCTTGCAAGCTCGCTTGAAGGTTGGACGTTCAGCGGCATTTCAAAATCAGCCACGGAAGACCTACACAGGCTCTACTGCCAGTTCACAAAGTGGATTGAAAAGTATTACATCAGCGCTTATTTTGGCGTCCAGTTCCATGTCCTGCCGTACTACGCAGTGCAAAAGCGAGTTATAGACATACAGAAAGAGCTGGCGAAGATTGCAGACGACGCGACCATTGTTTTTAAGAACATGACAGGAGCTGCAGACAAGGCGCTTGCGTCTGAGCTTGAAAAGCGCGGATATGCTAGCTTAGAGTTCCAGGAGCTTTTTACGAAAATGTTTGATGACGAAAAGCTGGCGCAAGAGCTAGACGAAAAGGCGTCGGCAGTTGAAAGCCGATTTCCCGAATTTGGTAAGATGGGCGAGAGAAAGACTAGGCTCTTCGCAGAACTTAACAGCCTGTTAATTGAATTGTACCAGACATCGCAGGTATTGATAGACTATAACAGGCTCATGCAAGGAGAGGAGGGGGTCACAAGCTACTTTGACATCGAGCTTGTCAAGAACAAGAAGACAAAGGCAAGGGAAGCGTACCTCAATACTGGAAAGATAAAGAAGGATGATACTTACTCAGTCATTGCCGAGCTTGATAGTGTTGCGACAGCTCTGAAAAGGGTTAAGTTGAGCTAGACCGGATGAGAGGCTGAAAACCGACCAAGGCGGCTATGACAACTAAAGATTTTGCAATGCCATACAAGGTTGCTTTCTGCATGCGTATTTGAATATTGTGCCAAGTCGCTTATCAGTCAGTTATGTCATGTATAGACATGATTCATCTTAATCCAGCGATCATCCTTGCAAATAGCAAGCCAGTTGAATCATCCTCTGCCTATAGTGCTAGCTCCGCCATAACTGACTCCTTTCAGCTGGCGTTATGGAACATCTAGACAGGCATCAGGGCAAGAAAGGAAGAGACGCTAGTCTTCTTGATGGACGCAGAATACTAGATTTCGTGTATCAGCTCTGACAGGTTCCTCTTTGGCTTTGCATGTAGCATCTTTTGCGGATATCCAAGACACAGCATGCACCCCGGGACGAGGTCTGTGCCAATCGCCTGCATCACCATTTGCTCGTCTATCATGCCAATCCACACAGAGCTCAACCCAAGCGCGTGGGCTGCTAGCTGCGCGTACGCCGCCGCCAACGTGGCGTCCTGCACGGAGAACTTTTTGATGATGTGCTGTGGAAAATTCATCTTGACTCTTTCCGGGTTCATGCAAAAGACAAGCAATACAGGCGCGTTTACATACGGCTGGTTGTTGGCGGCTTCTACAAGCTTGAGCTTGACATCCGAATTCTTGATGCGGTAAATCTCAAATCCCTGAAAGCCACCGGCTGTGGGTGCGGTATCGGCTGCGGCAAATATCATGTCCAGTTTCCAGTCCTCGACCTGCCTGTCCTCGAACTTGCGCTGGGACCTGCGGTTCAACATTATGTTGAACAGGTTGGTCTGGAGAACATCTTCCACTTCCGACGGCGCCTCTTCGCCTTTAGGGTACAGCTTAATGTCTTCTTCACCGGCGTACATCCTTGAAAAAATGTCACTAGGGTACATCAAGACATTTAGGAAGGCTCCTGAAATAAAGATTTTGTATCCGGATAAGACTGAAATAGCGTCTTAGTAGATCATGCTTGTCGGCAATGGTTCAAACAAAAAAGATGGTCCTTGAAGTGGAGATAGAAATTGACGTCCCAGTAGATATTGTTCAAGACGGACGCAGGATAAAGGCTGTCGAGGACGGTCTTGGCCGCAGCATTTCAAAGGGCCTATATGATCAAGGAGTCTCATTCCGGATAAGGAAAATGGGCTCGAAGATAAAATGATGTATATGACGCAACCTGAGTGGTTTCATTTTATCTCTCGGGCTACCGTCGACGAGAAACGAAGTAAAATTCGGATAGAACACCATTTGGAGAGAAAGGAAATAGAATAAATACCGTAAAATCCGATTTTATGGTAACATGGAATGCGCAGTATATGATACATACGTTACAAAGAAGGACGGCAGAACAATGCACTTTGATGTCGTTGTGGAAGCAAGCACTACGCACGAAAAGGCAATCGAGTATGGCAATGAATACCTTTCTATTGCCGGTCAAGCTGGACAAAAGATGACTTCAGAAGAATGCCAGTTCTGTCACATTCAGGCGGCGCCGCCTTTCGTGGAAAAAGCCATCAAACAAAGTGGTTACTGGATACAAAAGATGGAAGGCTGCCCTCAATAGGCCTTTTTTCCTATTTTTCATTAATTATCAATAGGTCTACGAATGGTCAGGCTTCGAACCTTTCTCAATGATCCTGGATTTACGTAACATCAAGCTACAACCTGACAGAAAGATAGTTGAGATTCCATTTTGAAGTTACGAATCTCGCACAACAACCGACCGGCACAAATTATAATTAAGGCGTCCACTGCTGATGCATTGCAGAACAATGAATGACGACAGTGTATGGAGCCCTGACAAAAGGCAGAGGATACCAAAGACCGAGGAAATCCTCAAGGCAAGACAATTGCTGACAGGAACTGTCAGGAAGACGCCGCTCCAGAGTTCTAGGACCTTCTCAGGACTCACCGGCACAAACCTCTTTATGAAGTTGGAATGCCTGCAGGTGACTGGCTCTTTCAAAGTGCGCGGAGCGTTTGTCAAGGTGAGCAGGCTTTCTGACAAGCAGGCCGGCTATGGAGTAATTGCGGCATCTGCAGGCAATCACGCACAGGGAGTGGCTTACGCCGCCGCGATAAAGAAGATCCCGTGCACTATCGTCATGCCGCAGAACGCATCCCCGGCCAAAGTGGCGGCGACCAGATCGTACGGCGCCAAAGTCGTTAGACGAGGGGCAAACTATGATGAGGCCTGGGAGGCCACACAGGAGATCGCCAAGGAAGAGGGGAAGATAATAATTCATGCTTTTGACGATCCTGATATCATCATAGGCCAAGGAACAATAGGCCTCGAAATCTTGGAGGACCTGCCGGACGTCGATAGGATATACCTACCGCTAGGGGGCGGCGGCCTTGCGGCAGGTGTTGCAATTGCAGTCAAGTCGAAAAAACCAAACGTCAAAATAATCGGCGTTGAATCGAAAGCCTTTCCTGCAATGAAAGAGTCTGTAGCGAAGGGCTCGCTTCAGTCTACCAAGCGAGGCTACAGTATTGCAGACGGCATTGCGGTGAAACAACCAGGCAAGTTGACGTACGAGATCGTGAGCAAGTACATAGACGATGTAGTGCTTGTTGAAGATGTGTCTATAGTCAAAACGATGTTTCTCTTGATGGAGCGCGCCAAGTTGGTAGTCGAACCTGCAGGTGCTGCG
This sequence comes from uncultured Nitrososphaera sp., assembly GCA_967728685.1. Taxonomy (GTDB): domain Archaea; phylum Thermoproteota; class Nitrososphaeria; order Nitrososphaerales; family Nitrososphaeraceae; genus Nitrososphaera. The sequence goes on along the minus strand of CBQWHN010000018.1, from coordinate 404 downwards.
AGTCTTGCATACCTACTCTCAAATGGCGGCCACGCAGGCAGAAATGACAAAGTCGCAACGATCCTTTCAGGAGGCAACGTCGACATGTACCTACTTGGACAGGTGGTGGCAAAGGGACTGATGCAGATGGGCAGGATGCTCAAGATCTTCATTCTTCTCCCAGACAAGCCTGGTGCCTTGAAGGGCGTTGTGGACAGCATTTCAGAGCTGAGCATCAATATCGTTGAGGTTGAACACGACAGGCTTAGCTCTCACATCCCTGCCGGGACTGCGGGTGTCTACCTGAGCCTCGAAATGGAGGACAAAAAACATGCGCAGCGTTTGGTAGAGTTCCTGATGCAAAAAGGAATAGAGTTCAAGGTAGTTAGCTGACGTATTTGTATTCTCTGAATCAAAATAGCATT